>CAZETB010000012.1:0-26883 GCA_964514865.1 uncultured Mariniplasma sp.
CAATTGATAGAGTCCTTTTTCATTTTTTATAAACCATTGATCGTAATTATCTCTTAAAATATCCGCGGCTTTATCGATACGTGTGTATTCTTTGATCAGTTTAAGAGGTGCTTCTTGCAGCGTATGTAGAGCTTTCGCTATTTCAACAACTTTCTCACGATATGCGGTCATTTTTTTGCCTTTAGTTCCGCCTAGAGATTGATATTGATCACGACTATTGAACTCTCGCATCATAAAACTTTTTTGTGAAGATCTAATTTTGACGGACGTGTTAGGTTCTTTAACAGGTTCAATTAAGATTTTAGCTTCATCATGATAAACTTCGATTAATCCAATGCCTAAACGTTTTAAGAGCGTATGAAAAGCCGCATGACTTTTCATGTGTGCTTTGACAACACGCTGAGGAGCAGCGATGTAAACAGAAGGGGTTACTTGTTGTCTTTCAATGGCTTGATAGATAAGTTTGAGTGAAATGGTTAATTTGAGTTCAACGATGATGATCTCTTTTTGTTCATTGACTGCAAACACATCAGCTGCTAGAATTTCACCTTGGACATCATATCCCTTATCTAGAAGAAGTTTTCTAACAGGCTTAAATAAGTCTGTTTCAATCATGATGTATAGTTTTCAACGAGATGTTTAATGTCATCTTCGCGGTGCTTGTTTTTCCAGTTAATCGGTGTCATTCGTCTAACGATACCACCTCGTTTTTCAATGATCTTTTTCATTTGTTTTAAAGTGTGTGTACCACCCATCCAAGCAAATGGAAAAAAGTGTGTGATAAAGAGATCAACATTTTTACCTGAAAAATCAGTTTGTTCAAGATAAACTCGCATCACATTAGCTAACATAAACCCATGAACAGGAGAGCCTACAATGAGTTCATCAAATGATGAAACATCAGGTGCTTCAGTCAATTTGGGTTCTTTCACATTAGGATCATCTGATTCTGGTATAACACGCATCAATGGATAGTTAGCACGTTCTTTCATCATATTCGCAACACCTAATGTGTTACCCGTCTTTGAATAAATAACGATACCTTTCATAGAAACCTCCTACATATGATTCTTTCTTCTTTTGATATATTTTTGAAATTCGACTAAGATAACAGGGAAAATAACAAGTGCAACGATGATCAACCAATGGTTCCAAGATAACTTAGTTAAACCAAAGATGACTCGTGTAAATGGCAATAAGACAACGGTAAGTTGTAATGACATACTGATGGCGAAGGCGTATAACATCGCTTTATTAGGTTTCATTTGAAAAATGGATTTAATTTCACTTCTGACATTGAATGAGTGCGTAAGTTGTGACATCGCTAAAACCATAAACGTCATAGTTTGTGATAACAAAACTTCAGTTCCTGTAGAAATACCTATAAACCAACCGATCGTGTACGCACTAAATGACATCGTTGCAAGTAATAAACCACGTTTGATAATTTGTGATCCAAAACCATCAGCAAATAATGATTTCTTTGTATCACGTGGTTGTTCCTTCATGATACCTTCTTCTTTTGGTTCAAGACCTAAAGCAATCGCCATAATCGAATCAGTAACCAGATTGATCCACAAGATTTGTACAGCCGTTAACGTGGTTACACGATCACTAAAGATGAGTAAACCAAGGGTCGTTCCTAAAAAGATGGTTAAGATCTCACCGATGTTACATGATAATAAGTAGTGAATCGCTTTTTTAATGTTAGCGAATATCGCACGACCTTCTCCAACAGCATTAACAATGGTTGAGAAGTTATCATCGGTTAAAATCATGTCTGCAGCACCTTTAGCAACTTCAGTACCCGTGATACCCATCGCAATACCGATATCAGCCTTTTTAATCGATGGTGCATCATTCACGCCATCACCTGTCATGGCAACGACTTGATTTTTCTTTTGCCAGTGCTCAACAATACGCACCTTGTTTTCTGGGCTTACGCGAGCATAAACGCGTATTGTTTCTATTTTTTCATCAAAGGATTCATCATCCATTCTATCTAAATCCTGTCCAGTGATAGCGATACAGCCATCTTTTAGAATGTTTAACTCTTTCGCAATTGCAACAGCTGTATGAATATGATCACCCGTGATCATAATCGTTTTGATGCCTGCGTCATCACATTCCTTGATGCTCATCTTAACTTCTGGACGCGCTGGATCCATCATACCGATTAAACCTAAAAGGGTGACATCTTGTTCTAACTCATCAAATGATAGTGATTTAATATCTTTTTGTCCTGTGATATCTTTATAGGCAACCGCTAAAACACGAAGTGCTGTTTCTGCCATCTCTTGGTTAGCTTTTTGGAAATGATCAAGCATTGCTAAATCGCCTTGATCGATCTTGGTTGAAAGGCTAAAGATGACATCTGGAGCACCCTTGATGACAGCGTATGTTTTACCATCAATCTCATGAACGGTTGTCATCATTTTTCTGACTGAATCAAAGGGCAGTTCATGTTGTCTAGGATATGATTTAATCCACTGTTCTGGATCTTGATCTAATGTTATGGCTAGATCAATCAAAGCTGTTTCTGTAGGATCACCGATGGTAATGATGTTATCATCTTTGTGTTGTATTTTGGTATCATTACATAGTGATGCATAAAGCGCAGTTCTTAGTACCATATCATCAGGTTTGTTCTTTTGATTAAGATCATAAAAACCTTTGGATGTAAAGATGCGTTTAACCGTCATGACATTTTGAGTTAATGTACCCGTTTTATCTGAACAAATAATGCCAGTTGAACCTAGTGTCTCTACTGCAGGAAGTGTGCGAACAATCGCATTTTTCTTCACCAAGTTTTGCATACCTAGTGCTAGCACAATGGTGATAATGGCTGGTAAACCTTCAGGAATGGCAGCTACCGCTAATGCGATAGCAGTTATAAATGCTTCTTTCCATACATCAGCTGATGCCCCACCATCAACGATATAGGCTTCAACAATCGAGATGATAAAAATAACAATCGTAATACCTAAGGCTATGAGAGCTAGGACTTTACCGAGTTGAGCCATACTTTTTTGTAAAGGTGTTGTCTCATCTTTGGTTTCAGTTAACATAGCCGCAATATGTCCTAGTTCAGTGCGCATACCTGTATCAACAACAACAGCTACACCTCTACCATATGTGACAACAGTACCCATATACCCCATATTTAGTCGATCACCTAAGGGTAAATCGTCATCTCTTAGAACATCATGGATTTTATCAACTGGTACAGCTTCACCTGTCAAAGCGGATTCATCACACTTTAAATTAACTGATTCAATGATTCTGACATCAGCAGGTACATAATCACCCGCATCTAAGATGACTAGATCTCCAGGAACGAGATATTTCACATCAATTAATTGATCTTGATGATCACGTCTTACCTTAGCATGTGGTGAAGACATGGCCTTAATGGATGCTAATGCTTTTTCAGCTTTAGCTTCTTGTGCTAATCCTAAAATAGCATTAATAATGACAATGCCGATAATTAAGAAACCTTCTGCAACATCACCTGTAATAAATGATAAAATACTTGCTCCAATTAATACTATAATCATGAAATCAAGAATCTGATCCATGAATTTTAAAAAGAGCGATCTTTTTTTAGCTTCTTCAAGTTGATTTAGACCATAAGTTTCAAGTCTCTTTTTGGCTTCATAATCGGATAAACCACGATCTAGATGTGTATTTAGTTGTTCTTCGAGTAGTTCTTTTGACCACTGATAGATTTGTTTACTCATGTATGACTCCAGTCTTATATAGGTTTGTATTTTTGAATAATAGCATGTGCTGCTTTTCGTCCTGCTTCCATCGCAAGGATCACTGTAGCTGCACCCGTGACAGCATCGCCACCTGCATAAATGGAAGGCATCGATGTTTCGTTGGTGGTATCATTAACAACTAAACATCCCCACTTATCAGAAGCAAGTTCTTTAACAGTTTGAATAAGTAATGGATTAGGCGATGTACCTATCGCCATGATCACTTCATCGACAGGAAGAATGGTTTGTTTCTTAGGGTTTTCAATGGGTTTTCTTCGACCACTTTCATCAAGATCACCTAAAACCATGTCAACACAGCGAATCGATTTAACAAAACCTTTCTCATCACCGATGATCTCTTTAACATTAGTAAGCAGCTTAAAGATGACACCTTCTTCTTCAGCATGAATGACTTCTTCTAATCTTGCAGGTAACTCTTCTCTTCCCCTGCGATAAACCAAATAGACAACATCAGCACCTAATCGGATGGCTGAACGTGCTGCATCGAGTGCGACGTTTCCTCCACCAACAACAGCAACTCTTTTTCCCATATGTAAGGGTGTCGCACTTAATGGGTTATTCGCATGCATAAGATTTAATCGTGTTAAATATTCATTGGCTGAATAGACACCTGGTAACATTTCACCAGGTATGTTCATAAATCTTGGTAAACCAGCACCTGTACCAATAAAGATAGCATGATATCCCATGTCCTTTAGATCTTCTATGGTTAAAGATTTTCCAATAATAACATTAGTTATCATCTTAACACCACGTTCTTTGAGTTCATCAATTTCACGTTTAACGATATCTTTTGGAAGTCTAAAAGATGGAATACCATAAGATAGCACACCACCAGGAAGATGAAGAGCTTCATAGACGTCAACTTCAAAACCTGCGTTGATAAGATCATGCGCACACGATAAACCAGCAGGTCCCGATCCAACAATCGCAACTTTTGTATGATGCGACTGAATAGGTTGATATTCATGATTCTGTTGATAATAGGTATCAGCAACATAACGTTCTAAATGCCCAATCGCAACCGCTTCACCCTTCTTGGTATGAACACAGACCGCTTCACACTGTGATTCTTGTGGGCATACTCTACCACATACAGCTGGCAATGATGAAGACAAACCAATCAGTTGATAGGCTTTTTCGATCTGATCTGATTTTATTAACCGGATAAAACCAGGGATATCAATACCTACTGGACATCCTGCAACACAGGGTTGATGTTTACAATCGAGACAACGATCTGCTTCTAAAAGAGCTTCTTCTTTTGAGTAACCTAAATTAACCTCTTCAAAACAAGAGGTTCTTAAATGTTCTTGAAGGGTACGCATAGGAACTTTTTGTTTATTCATGTAATCCCCCCTGACATACATCTAAATAATCTTTCTTTTCTTTTTCTTCATAAAGACGATTACGCTTGATCACTGCATCAAAGTCAACTAAATGACCATCAAATTCTGGTCCATCAACACATGCAAACTTGATCTCGCCACCGACACTGATACGACAACCGCCACACATACCGGTACCATCAACCATAATAGGGTTCATGGATACAACGGTTGGTATATGATATTCTTTCGTCATGTCACTGACAGCCTTCATCATGGGGATAGGTCCGATAGCAATTACCTTATCATACGTGATGTTTTCATCGAGTGCACACTTTAAAACATCAGTAACAAATCCTTTTTTACCATAGGAACCATCATCTGTCACAATGTTAAATCGATTGGATACACGTACAAATTGGTCTTCTAAAAAGACCAGTGATTGATTTCTAAAACCGATAATGGTATAAACTTCAGTACCCAATTGATGAAGCTTTTCAGCAATAGGGTACAAGATAGCACACCCTACACCACCACCGACAAGTAATACACGTGATAAACCATCGAGTTCAGAAGGTTTTCCCATTGGTCCAGCAACATCAAGAATGCTATCGTTTTCATTTAATTGATTTAATTGATAAGTCGAACGCCCAACAACTTGAAAAATGATGGTTAAAAGACCCTCTTTAAGATTCTTTTCGGCAATCGTTAAAGGGATGCGTTCGCCATCTTCATCAACCCTGATCATCACAAATTGTCCAACCTCAGCATGTTTGACAACATGAGGTGCTTCAATCGTCATGCGTGTTACCTTAGGTGTTAAACTGATTTTCTCCCGGATTAAAAACATAAAATTCTCCCTTGTATCGTCTTCTTTTATTATAACAGTTGTATCATATCTTTAGATATGTTTTTTTGAAATAACCATAGGGTAGGTTTATATTATGTTAATTTCTAATGAATTAATTTCATTTAAGATAAATAAAAAAAGGCTGTTCGCCTCAATGTCTGTTTATAAAAAATGGTGGAGTTACAGAGATTTGAACTCTGGACCCCTTGCACGTCAAGCAAGTGCTCTCCCGCTGAGCTATAACTCCGACCAATTTCTATTATACATGATTTAAAAATTTAATCAATAAAAATATTATTTAGCAATACGACGCCATGGACTGACGTAACCACCTTGTAGAATTGAGACCTCATTTGCAACAATCAAAGCTTTTTGATTGAGTGCTTCAACAATATCAATTATGCTTTGTTTATTCTTACGATTAGCAAAGATCATGAGGACTAAACGTTCTTGATCTTTACCTTGTGCATCCAACGTCGTAACACCATGACCCATCTGACGTAACGCATCAGTTAATGACTTACCAGAATCTTTATCGACGATAACATAAATTAAGATCTTACCAACTGCAAGTCTGGTTTCAAGTAAAGACCCAATGTAGACACCGAATGCGAAACCTAAGCTATAAACAATACCTTTCATTGGATAATCAACGATTCCCATAATCACACGTGATGCGATAAATACCCATAAAAGGATTTCAAAAATAGCTAAAATCGTTCCCGGTTTACGGTAACCCTTTGTGATTAAAATGACACGCATCGTACCAATGGTAACTTCGATGATTTTTGCTGAAAAAATCATGAGTAATTCCCATAGTGGAACGGATGTTAAAAACGCCCAAATTTGATCTAACATGTGCTTCACCCCAAACAATTATATCATGCAGTTTTTTTATTGCAAGACTCTTTTTTTCTTTTTATTTTTACATCAAAAATGTTCTTTTTTTTATGACCTAAATCTTTGTTAATTGTGATAAAACATCTTCTTTTTTAGCGTTCATATAATCTATAATATTCCGCATGCCAAATGGCATGGCCATCATTGAACCACTTAGTTCATTTTGATATAAATCAACTTGTTGATTGAATAAAGACGTAAAGCGTTGCGTTGAAAATAAAGCGTTTGATCCTGATAACAATTGATTCAAATAAGATTCATAAATGACCTGATAACGCGGAATACTTAGAATTTTATCAACTAAAACATGCGAATAATTCGGTTGATTTAATAGATGTGCATTTAAATTACCCCAGGTATAGATATCCATACCAATCGACCAATTACTAAAAACAGGAGCTCCATCCCAGCCCTGTCCCATACCATGATCATAGTCGTATGGAATCATCAGCCATTTCTCAGTTTTTGAATTTTGATAGAGATAATAATTATTTGCCATAGCACGGTAGTCATCAGGGTTGCCTAATAGTACGCCAACAGCTAAATATCGGATAAACATGTCGACTTCAAAATGTTCTTCTATATAGGTTTCAAAAGCAGTACCAGATAGTGTGTTGATTGATTCTACAAAACTTTTAAGTTCACGGTGATCTTCAGCAGTTTTATTTGTTTTCAAATCATAGGTTGGTCTGTAATTAATCGCTTCATTTTTAATACCAACAGCACGGTTGTCAATGGGATAACCTAGATTAGCTGGTCCAAAGTTTTGCCATAAGGATTTATAAAGATTACCATCGTTTTCATCACCATCAAGACGTCTTTTAATAAAGTTATCATCAATTGGTTCAAAAGCGGTATAAACACCATAATGGTATGTTTCATCACCTATTGTGATGATCAGTTTAACAAGAGTCGTATGTGCTGCAAAAACACCGAAAGCTTGAAATGTATCTAATGAAAACTTTTCTGTCAAATAGGTGCTATCCCAGTTACGATTCCACTTTAAATCGAGTTCTTCAAGTTCAAATACAGTACGTTTTTCATACTCAGCTTTGTAGGGTTCATGAAATGATAGTTTAAAGTTTGACATTTGAGGTTCGCCATCATCATTTTGAATACGATCTCTTGACATGTTACCTCGTGTTCTAAAACCGATTTGATCAATTGTTACAGAACCCTGATCATCTTGATATGTTAACGATGCTTCTACCATGTAATCTGTACGGTAATGACCATGTCTAACGAAATAATCGATCATGGCATTATCAAGTTCTTGCCATTTGGCTTCAGTTATCGTTACATGAAGTGTTTTTGTTTTTGTATCATCGAAAAAACGTTCAAATGATTCGATATTCACAGGTTTAATCGTGGAATTAAGACTTGTTTCGCATGCAAATAGCGAAAACGTTAATAATGAGATTAAAACAGCCATCATATATTTTCTCATATAGTTTTTAGTCCTTCAACATAGTCTTTAAATATTTGCATGGCTTCTGTAGTTTTTTGAATAAAAGGCTCTACAGGTAGATCCTGTTTTTCATCAAATTCAAAAATAACATCCATGATCCATTTTGTTTGATCACCCATCGGAATAAAATGATTATCACAGCGATTCCATGCGCCAGGTACTTCAAATATCTGAATGATACGATCGGGCAATTGGTTTTCTTCAACCGTGATCTTCATCTCCATCTGATAGTTTCCAAAGTCAAATAAAAAAGCACCTTGGCTTCCCGTTTCAAAGAGATGACCTTGATAATCAATAATATCGGTTAAACCTTTTTCCCACTTCAAAATATGATCATGCTGTACATAACATGCAGTAACTTTTTCTCTTGTGTCATTAATGATGATTTCACACGTATATTTCATAAGAACACCTCTACTTATCATTATAGCATAAAAGAAAATCACGCTTCTTGACTCGCGTGATTTTTTAAACTGCTCAATTCTAAAATTTATGATAGTTCAATGGTGATGTCTGTACTGATCCAAGTGATGTTTCCACTTCCATCATAAAATGCTACTTCTAGAATATATATACCAGCTGGTGCATCACTCTGTGGTGAAGATTGCTTCTGACCATAGATGAGATAAACCTTCTCAATGCTTGAAAGATATGATAACTCAATGTGATATTCAGCAGGTATGATGATGTCTGGAAATTGATCGTTTAAGATGATGTTTTCACTCAAATTGATCAATCTAACTTGAATGATGGCTGCTTCATCTTCCATGTAGGTGTTGGGTAGTACCAATGATCTGTTAACATTTGAATTAAATCTTAAATCAAGAATAGCGATATAGCCATTATTATCTGATGGTGTATAAACATCAATTTCAAATGACCCTTCACTCACTTGAACAATCTCATCAGGAGTCGTCTTTCGTCCAACTTCAACGTGATACGTCGTTGGCAACCATTCTAAATCTAAAAGGTCACCACCATGATATAAAGCTATCTCAAGTGTATAAGTGCCTGATGGTCCAATTAAAGATCCCTCATGGGTTGTATTAATTCTTGTAAAATTGAATGTTTTTGATATCACTTCATCTTCTTCAAGCGTCAACCATAACGGGTTATGTGAAGGATGAATGTAAGGCACTTGATGATAGAGTTGATAAGGATTATGTGGATCTTCTGCTCTTTCTATCACCAAACGAGCTTGGATGATATGATCTTTGGGATCTCCGATGTTATCAGCTAATAAGATGGTTTTTTCATGACGTGATGTTAGTTTGACATCAACTTTGATGAAATCATCAAAGTTATTAATGATCTCTTGATCCATATCCACATCAATAAAATAATCATCTGTGATGATGTCATGAACTATTGTTTCATCTTGATCTTGGCATGCTATCAGAAAAAACATCAAGATAAACAAAAACATGTACTTAACAAATTTCATTCATATACCCCCAAACTATGTGTTATTAATATCATATTACCATGAAAAGAAAAAAAAGAAAGTCGATGAACGACTTTCATTCTTTAGCCCAATCTGGTAATTCAAATAAAACAGTTTGTCCGACAGTTCTTGTTTCAAGATTATAACTGACCATACCACTGACAGAAAGTGTGTAAATCATTTCAAATCCGTTGTCACCTGATTCGCTGATATAAACGCCGCGATCAATGCCAAAGTAATATTCAGATGCTTCATGACTGATGACGATAGGATCAGATATATAATCATCAGGATTATCTTTTGTAAAATCAATGTAGAACACTAAATACTGACTGATATATGTGCTCTTGTACTCATATGGTGATACTTCTTGATAACTATAGGTCATAACAGGGAATGCGACAATACCATGATCTGGTGATATCATCATCGCTTTAGGGTTATAGGAAGCTTCTGAATAACTATATGACCAGATACCAGATACATCCTGATGTGATAAGACATAACTATCTTCAAGTCCTAGATCATCATTGGATGCGATAATTTCCATACCGTTAACACGACCATTTTCATCTGCAGAGAATCCAAAACCAACAACTTGTGTGCCTTCATCATTCCATATATGAAGATAAGTACTGAAACCTGGACGTTCGGTTGCTTTTAATATTTTCGGATTTTTGGGATCTGATAAGTCAATCCAATAACGTGGATCGATTTGTTCAAAGGTAACAACATAACCTGTCGTGCCTTGGAAATCAACTGAATAAACACGTTCATTTGGTTTACCTAAACCTTCAGTGATGGAGCCAAGGACGATCATATCATCGGTTGTTTCACTTTCTTTAATGACATAAAGACGGTTTTTAATTGGATTCCAACTGGATGTTACAACACGTAGATATCCATCATATTCATCCATCCAATACTGGTTATCAACACTACCATCAAGAACGATTTGACCTACGTAATCAAGCGTAGCATCTTCTGTATTGACATCAAATTTTAAAATTTGTGTTTTTTGAATCCAACCGATTTCTGCTTCGGTGTAAACGGTATAGTCTGTATAACTAAATGCTGTATAAAGACTGTCTTCATCAGCATAAATTTGATTTACATAACCTAAGAAAGCTTGTGATGACACATCGAATGTGTCTAAATCAATACCTGTGAATACGGTCATGCCGTATACTGGAACATCATCGAAATAATAGATATCACTGTAATCTAAATAAGAAGTTACTGGATCGGCAACGCCTTCCTTTTCTTCAAACATAGGTCTTAATTCATCTTGATTCGTTTGCTTATTTGACACTAAGAATAACGCATTATCAATCAAACGATACTGATAAAAACTAGCGTCTGTTTCTAATTGATAGGCAATCTCTAATGTATCGCGGTCATAAACAATAACCGTTCCTGTATAAGAAATATATGCCCATCCGATGTAGTCATAAGCAATATCGTATGCATATGGAGAAGATTGATAACTATAACCGATAATAATTAAATAATCATCTGTTAAAAACATTGAATCCGTATAGACATCACCAAGATCAAGCGCTTTTTCTAGGGTTGCTACACCTTGATCGCCAATGGATAAGATTTGAATCACATTTTGATATCGAGCTGCATAATATATCATATTGCCATCAGTTTTGACAATGTCTGCTTCTTCAATACCTTCGACTTGGTTATTCGTACCGATAAAATCACGATCGGGTTGACTAGAACCATCCATTTGATCATCAGCACCACCAACACTTGCTTCTGGAACCGCATCAACCATACCATTTAAATCTCTAAACCAATAATATTGTTCATTTTGATTGTTGAGCAATTCTCTTAATTCTTCAGCTGACGATAATGATTTGGCGTGTAATAAAATACGATCGCCCAACATTTCAGGTGTCTGAAAAGAACCAGAAACTACTGTAGCAAACATAAACATGCCTGCAATCACTGCACCATATGAGCGTTTTACCCAAAACAAAATGGGTCGCTTGACAATGGATTCACCGACATGTTTTTGAAAGGTCTTTAATTTTCTATTCCATAAAATATCACGCGTGAGTTGGTAAGTGAAATAAAGTGCTGCAAGTGCAAAAAGTGAGAATACTATCCATCCTAATAAAGTCATATTAATCCTCCTTTTTAAGTATGCCCAAAGCATGCTTAAATGATTTGACGAAGGAACGTGAAACTTCGAGGTGAGTGCCATCGATTAACTCTAAATCGAGTTTCGCATTGAGTGATGTGCGAATATATCTGATCTTCGTTATATTCACAATAAACGATTTACCAATGCGAATAAAATGGAAAGGTTTAAGTTTATCTTCAAGCTGATAAAGTGGTTGACGTATGAGTTGACTTTGATCTTTGTCAAAATGCATATAGATGTCATCACCAAAAGCTTCAAGATACGTCACATGCTTCACATGAACTTGTAGGAATCCTTCAGGTGTTGGAAAAATGAGTTGATACGATGTTAACATCAATTTTTCAACGAATTGATAGATAGCCTGTTCATTTGAATCATCAAGCAGTAAACCTATTTTATGTTCGGGCACTTCATTTGGATCTGTCGTGACCATGACGTTGAATTGATCAGAGATGTCATCTTTGATTTTTTCATAATCCTCACGGTTCCAAATGATTTTAATCATCAGGAGCTCCTCCTACTTCCAAGTATAGTATGTCTTTTTTTGAATACCAAGCGTTTTTAGATGTGTTGCATGTATCAAAACATATGTTGCATATTCTACTTCATTTTAACACGTTATAACGCATAAGAAATAAAAAAAATGCACTGCCTGAGCAATGCATCACGCTTTACGCTGTATCACGTTTTTAAATCCTCTTTTTGAATCGATAATAATCTTAGAGATGGCAATGAAGAAGACATAGAATTCAAGTCTTCCTAAGAACATACCTATAGATGATGTCCATAAGATAATCGGATGTGCATCATATCCGGTGATACCCACCGATAAACCTACTGTCCCCAAGACAGATGCAAATTCAAAGAGTGAATTTTGCATACTGCTGTTTGATACGATACTAAAGATTAATGTCCCAATCATTAAAAAGATTAAATAAACTAAGATAAATGAATAGTTATCAGAAATATCATCTTGATCAACAATCATCTTATTGCCTAACTTATTAATAAAATGCTTTTTAATCACATTTTTATGCGCTATTTTATCTGAGAAACTCCAATATAACGATTTGATACCTAAGCCAACACGGTATTGTTTAATACCACCACAAGTCGAACCAACACCAGCACCGAGAATCATACCAATAATCAGTAAACCAAAGAAGAATGATGGCAACACCGTAAATGATTGTGTAATTTGATAACCTGTGCCTGTCATCGCTGAGATGTAGTGGAACGCACCTATACGAATGGATTCAAAGAGATCTCCATGTGTATAATTGATGAGTGACAATGTCGAAAAGATGACTGCAATGGCTGTAATGATATAAAATGATTTGGTTTCAATATGCTTAAGCGCATTCTTCCATTTGCCTGTAATGACTAACAAGTGAACAAAGAAGTTTGTTCCACCGGCAAACATCAAGAAGATCGTTATCACTTCAATCGGAACACTTTGATAAAAGCCTATACTTTCTGGTTTTGTCGAGAATCCACCGGTTGCTACTGCACAAATCGCATGATTAATCGCATCAAATGGATGCATGCCAAAGATGATGTATAAAATCGTTCCTAAGATGACATATCCTAAATAGATGAATAAGATATAACGTCCAGAACGAATGAGGTTAGGGACAAGTTTATCGCCATGTCCTTCAGCATTGTACATACGCATACCAAATTTATCTGAGATCACAGCTGTTAATACTAAAACTAACCCAGCACCACCAACAAACTGTAAGACACTTCGGTAGAATAGAAATACTTTGGAAGCTTGTGTGACATCTACAACCGTTAGTCCTGTCGTTGAATAACCTGATGATGTTTCAAAAACAGCTTGAGCTAGATTGTATGTTCCAGTGAGCATAAAAGGAATTGCTGAAGCAAAGATCGCTAAAATCCATAGTAAGACAACTAAAATGGCATCTTGATGTCTTTCTAGTCGTTCTTTGACATAGCCTTTAAAAACGATTTTTGAAATAAAACCAAATAGGATTAATATACCTGCAGGTGGTAAAAAGTATTTGATCTGGTTAACTTCATCATGGTAAAAAGCGACCATGACGAGTGGTACCAACATGATCACACCGATTAAGATGGAAAACAGTCCGAGGTAACTTAAAATCAGCGGGTAACCTCTTAATGATTTTTGATCCATAAATTATCTCTTTTTCTGAATGAAATCGATGATTTCTTCCTTTTCTGATGGTGTAGAAATGATAATAAGCTTATCTTCTGCTTTAATCCGTGTATCCCCTTTTGGAATGATGACATGAGGATCTCTGAAGATACAGCTAATATTGATGTTTCTTGGGAAAGGAATATCCATAATGCGTTGATTGACAAGATGATATTCTTCTTCAACACCAATTTCAATCATAACAATTTTTTCATCTTCGATAGATAACGTCTTGATGATATTTTCTACAGATGATTCATTTAAGATGGTCTGTGCCATCAAATAAGTTGATGATATGACTGAATCGATACCAAGTTTCTTAAAGAGTTCCACATTTTTAGGATTCTTGACTTTTGCTACCGTACGTTTAATATTAAATAATTTTTTTGCAGTGATACAAGCGATATAGTTATCTGTATCATTATCTGATAAAGCTAAAAGAACATCTGCATTATCACATTCAGCATCTGATAATGTATATGCTTTGGTAGGATCACCTGGAAAAACGGGAATATCATTGTTGGTACTAATGTATTCAGCAAATTGACGATCATTATTGATCACGATCAATTGATGATGTTCTTCTTTGAGTGTATTGACGATAAAATCGGCTTCGTGCTTACCACCTGTAATGACAACTTTCATTAGACATCACCCTCCTCATACTGATCCATAAATTCAGCTAAAGATAATGTAAACGGATAGATTGCTTTAATGTAAGTACCTTCGAGCAATTTACCTTTGTCTGTATCTGATAATCTCACGTAAATCTTAGGAACATTATAGACATAATAACAGATGTGTGACAAATAGATGTTGGTGTTATCACTATCTGTTGTAATCACAACAGCTTTTGCATGTTTGATATACGCATTTTCTAAAACAGCTAAATCGGTAGCGTCACCAACGATTTGATAGCCAGAAAATGTTTCTTGTAGTTTTCTAAATGCATCTTCAGTTGAATCAATAATGATGACATCTTCACCTGTCTCAGACATTTTAGTTGCAATATTTGCACCTAAACGTCCTGAACCGATAACGATAAACTTATTTCGTTTCATCATTTCACCTCTTTATGATTATGTAACCTTAGTTATTTTAACACTAAATGACCAAAGTTTGGCACTTTTTTATATCATATCTTATATTGTACTCTATTTTTACCCATTTTGTCGATGTTGATGACTAAGAAGGTGTGGTGAAGAAAGATCAATACCGATTGCACCAAGCGGTGCAGTAATTAAAATAGCAAGGACAGCAATCGTTAAAATCAGATGCCCAGAAGGAATCCCCATGGCTAGAGGAATCGCACCAATAGCAGCCTGAACGGTTGCTTTAGGAAGGTAACTGATACCTACAAAACATTTTTCTTTAAATGTTAATTCTGTTTTAATGAGTGCAACAAAAACACCGGTTAACCTAAAGATGAGTGCTAAAAAGATTAATAGCACACTGAATATACCAACTGATGGGATAACAGATAAATCAACAGCAGCTCCAACTAAAACGAAAAGCATCATTTCAGCAATCACCCAGATCTTTTCGAATTTATGGACTAACCGTTTTGCGAGTGGGGCATACCGGTGATGAATCATACCACCCATTACCATAATTGAAAGTAGACCACTGATTAAAAGATCAGGTTTAAGTACTTGCTCTAATGTGATGAGTAAGAAACTGACTGCAGCCAATATTAAGACTTTAACTGTATCACGCATATGCCATTTCTTAAAGAATAAAACTAAAACATACCCTGATAATAGTCCTAAACCAACGCCTATTACAATCGATAATGGTAATTGGTAAAGCATAGCAAATGACATATCTTGTTGTATAAATGACTGTAGAAAACTGGTGAATAAGATGATGACATAAATATCATCTAGTGATGCACCAGCTAAAATCAGTTGAGGTATACGTTTTTCCTTACCCAATCCTGACTCCATCAATTTGATCATTTTAGGAACAACAACAGCTGGTGATACCGCAGATAAGATAGCACCTAAGATAGCTGCTTCAAGAAATGATAAATTGAATAACCAAATGGCTAACAACATCACACCGATGATTTCAAAAGTTGCAGGAACAAATGCCATGAATAAAGCAGGTCTTCCTATTTTTTTAACATCTTCTAATTTAAGTGCTAATCCTGCTCTTAACAAGATGACGATGAGTGCCATTTGACGAAGATCTGCAGACATATCTAGTATTCGACCATCGATAAGATCTAGGACATAAGGTCCTAAAAGAATACCAGTGATCAACATACCAATGATCGCAGGCATGTTGATGAGTTTAAATAAACGACCTAACATCAAACTCACTAAAATAATTAAAGCAATGGATAATAACATGTTTCACCTCTAAAAAAAAGACTCTACAACAAAAAGTTGTAGAGGTCATTAGCAACGAAGTCGCGGTTTTAGTATGCACTATGGGAGACGTCATTCCCTCTTTTAATGATAACATAATCGCAAGACTTGTCAAGCGTTTTTTAAAGAGGCTTTTTGTTCGTCTTCTTTTCTAAAAAAAGGAATAAGCATCGAGACACGCTTTTGGTAATCAGCGTATTCAGGCCGTGTCCTGATAATCTTTCTTTCCATCCAAGGGATACTGATAAATAAAAATAAACTCGTCATCATGATTGGAGATATAATCATAAAATCAAGACGTTTAGCCATGCTGAGGTAAATCAAATAAATACCCCACCATACCAAGACTTCACCGAAATAATTTGGATGTCTTGAATATTTCCATAAACCTTCTTCAATGCACTTCTTTTCTCCTTGGGTGCGCTTCTTAAATCGTTTCATCTGTTCATCAGCAATGAATTGTATCAAAGCAGCTATAACAATAACGAGTGAACCTATTAAGGTTAAGAGATTGATTGTTGGATGTTTTTCAATAAAAAGGATGGCTAAAATCAATTGTATAAAAACAATTGATGTTGGAAAAAGTTGAATGCCAAAGAGATTCGTTAAGAGATAGAGTTTTGGTGCCTTTTGTTTCATTTCCTCATAACGCCAGTCAATCTCATCAAATCCATGCCATAAACTTGCCCAGTTGTACGTCAGTCGAATCGCCCAAATAGATAATGAAGCGATAACTAAGATCACTGATAAACTTGATGTTTGATAATATACTGCAGCTCCAATCAATAAAAGAGGTGGTATAACACTCCAATAGGGGTCGTAAAGACTTGCGTTTTTCAATATGAGTGAACAAGCATAAATAACTAAAGTTGCAAAGACATCAGCAACAAAAAATCGTGCGATATCTGGTAAATCTTCAAAAATCAAAAAGGCGATCACACCTACACTGATCGATACCATGTAAATAAGTCCTATGATGAAAAAGCTAAACCCTCTTTTCTTCATGATTTCTCCTCGTTTCTTTATGTATCATTTTAACATAAAAGAAATCAGTTTATATGTTATGAAATGGATACGACTCAGATAAAGATTTTACTAACGTGATGAATAATGATGGCACTTCATAGGCTTGATGTGTCAGTTGCTGCATTGAAATCGCGTTTGGCGTGTTAAATTTGGTTTGGTTCACATTGATACCAATTCCAATAACAACGATGTCAAACACATCATCTGTTGAAAGTGATTCAATTAAGATACCACATATTTTTTGATCATCGACATAGAGATCATTAGGTTCTTTAAAATAAGGTGTAATACCGTTTGACTTAAAGAAATGAATCAGTTCAATCAGTACCCATCTTTTTAATTTTTCAAGATGTTTAATGTCGATTGATTTTAATAAGAGAGAAAAAAGCAAATTTTCATTTGCTTGAGATTCCCATGTGCGATCAAATTGTCCTCGGCCCTTTTCTTGATATCCAGCACGTATGAATGTTAAGTGCGGAAAATAGGGATGATGTTCCTTGAGAAAATCACTAGTTGATGATAAAACATCAAACTCGAGTACGGTATAATTCATGTTATTGTCCTACTGCAAACGATATTTCAGTTTCACACGCTAATTCGCCATTAACAAATGCTTTGGCAACACCAAAGCCAAAACCACGTCTGATTTTGGTTAATTCACAATGGAGTTCTAACATATCACCTGGAAAAACACTTTTGCGAAACTTAGCTTCCTTAATGGCTGTAAAATACGCAATTTTACCTTTATAATCCTCATGAGAGAGTAGTACAACGGCACCAACTTGCGCTAAAGATTCAATAATCAAAACACCAGGCATCACAGGTTTCCCTGGAAAATGTCCTTGGAAGAATGACTCCGTTGGTTTAACATATTTGATCCCTACACCGTGGTGTAAGCTTTCTAGTTCAATCATTTCATCAATGAATAAAAAGGGATCACGATGTGGAATGATCTGTTTGATTTCGTCTTGGGTTAGTCTCATGATGATACCTTCTTAAAGATAATGGCAGCATTCTGTCCACCAAAACCGATATTGACATTCATCGCATAGGTGATATCACGATGAACTTTGTGATGTGGTGTATAGTTTAGATCACATTCTGGATCAGGTTGATCGAGATGAATCGTAGGTGGAATGTCACCTGTCATTAATGCTTTAATAACTGCAATGGTTTCAATCGCGCCTGCAGCACCTAAAGCATGACCTGTCATCGATTTGGTTGAACTGATATTGATATCATACGCTGCAGGACCAAAAGCCTTCTTAAATCCTAATGTTTCAAGTTTATCATTTAAAATCGTTGATGTTCCATGAGCATTAACATAGCCTAAATCCTCAGGTTTGATGTTTGCATCAGCTAAAGCCTGAATGAGGCATTCAGTAATACCGGATGCTTCTTCATCGGGTGCAGTCATGTGAAAGGCATCTGATGTTGTTCCATAACCCACCATTTCCGCAAGAATAGGTGCTCCTCTTTTAATCGCATGTTCCATCTCTTCTAATATCAAAATACCTGCACCTTCTGCAATCACGAAACCGCTTCTTCTTTGATCAAAAGGTACGGATGCAATATCAGGATCATTAGAGAAATTGAGAGCTTTTAAACTAGAAAATCCACCAACACCAATTTTATTAATCGGAGATTCAGCACCACCTGTAATGACAGCATCTAAATAGCCATCTCTAATATAACGAAATGCTTCACCAATGGAATTGGTTGCTGCTGAACATGCACTGACCTGTGCTAAATTAGGACCTTTAGCATTGTATTTAATACCGATTTTCGCACCGATGAGGTTGATAATAGCGTTTGGAATGAAAAAAGGTGATATTCTATCTTGCCCACGTTCAACCGCTGTTTTTACCTCTTCATAAATCGTATTTAGACCACCGATACCACTACCAACAAACGTTCCAATACGAAAAGGATTATAGGTATGATTTAAAAAGTTTGATTGTTTTATAGCTTCTTGTGCAGCAACCATCGCTAAGTTGGTGACACGATCAGATCTCTTAATCTCTTTACGATCTAAAAATTGTTCAAAATCAAGATTTTTGACTTCACCAGCAATCTTAACCTTATCTTCTGATGCATCAAAAAGGGTGATGAAATCAATCCCATTTTTTCCTTCTAACAGGTTTTGAAATGATTCATCAACAGTTAGTCCAACTGGACTCACTAAACCCATTCCTGTGACAACGACTCTTCTTTTAGACATTTGATACACCTCACATCACTAATCCGCCATCAACCATTAAGGTGTGGCCTGTTATATAACTTGCTTCATCACTGGCTAAAAACGTTACGGCATGTGCAACATCGCTTGGAGATCCAAAACGTTTCAAAGGAATTTGATCAGCCCATGCTTTGACAGCTTCTTCAGGAAGTTTTTTTGTCATATCAGTTTCAATGAAACCAGGAGCAATGGCATTTACTGTCACATGTCTTGCAGCAAATTCACGTGCAAGTGCTTTTGTTAAACCGATGACGCCTGCTTTGGCAGCTGAATAATTGGATTGTCCAGCATTTCCTAAGATACCAGATACCGATGAAATATTGATGATACGCCCAGTTTCTGACTTTAACAAGGGTTTTGCAGCATGCTTACAAATATTCCAAACCCCTTTTAAATTGGTATCAATCACACGATCAAATTGATCTTCACGCATTCTAAGAATGAGTTGATCATCTGTAATCCCTGCATTGTTGACGACAATGTCAAGCTTGCCATAGCGTTCTATAATGTTATCGATGAGTTGTTTCGCTTCATCAAAGACAGCAACATTGGCTTGAAAACCATCTGCTTTACCACCCAACGTTTCAATTTCTGTAATTAATATTTGTGCCTTATCTTTACTCGTGTTGTAGTTAACAATGACAGTTGCTCCCTGTTTGGCAAGTTCTAAAGATATATAACGACCAATGCCTGAAGCTCCTCCTGTAACTAAAGCAATTCTATTTGATAAACTCATGTGCCTGTAACCATCCTTTCAAAGCGGATAAATCCGCGTATTTTTCAATGTGTGTCACTTCAATATCCATATCGATTTTTCGAATAAGACCACTTAAGACTGTGCCTGGTCCTATTTCTACGATATGTTTGATACCATCTTTTTTCATGTTTTGTATGGCTTTAACAAATTGAACAGGTTCAATGATTTGTTTAGCCATCTCTTTTTTTAAATCACGAAGATGAAGTTTTTCACCTGTAGTATTTAAATAAACATCACAAGATGTCTCTTTAGGTTCATATTCCTGTAATAACTTTTCAAGTGAAGCACTAGCATCTTTCATCAAAGGGCTGTGGAAAGCTCCTGATACATTTAATTTTATAAAACGTTTAGCTCCTAGCTCCTTGGCAATAACCTCAGCTTGATTAATGGCTTCTTCAGTACCACTGAGAACGGTTTGAACTAAACTATTAAAATTGGCAGGATATAGATGATTGACTTTTTGACATAAGTTTTGAATCTGATCAACATCAAGTCCGATAACTGCAGCCATCATACCAGGATGTTTTTTTGTTGATTCTTCCATGAGAAGTGCTCTCATGTTAATGAGTTCAACGATTTCTTTAAACGAAAATATTGAGGATGCATAAAATGCTGAATACTCACCTAAACTAAAGCCACATACAGCATTTGGTGTCACACCAAGCATTTTGACAGCTTCATAAGCATAAATACTCGAGAGTAAAACGAGTGGCTGTGTATAGCGTGTTTGATGGATAAGTTCACTTGATAGCATCTCTTCTGTTTGAAACCCTAAAATATCATCAGCACAATGACTTAATTTCTTAATATGTGAATCTTCATGCACAAAATCAAGTCCCATACCGAGATATTGACTACCTTGTCCTGCAAAAACAAAAGCTAACTTTTTCATATACCCACCTATAATTGTATGATAGCACTACCCCATGTAAATCCGCCACCAAAACCTACTAAAAGTAGTTTTTGTCCTTTGATATGGTTCTGATCAAAATAATCAGAGATTGTCATTGGAATACTTGCTGCTGAGGTGTTACCGTATTCACTTAAATTCATCATAAACTTTTCAATAGGGATATTCATGGACTTGCTGACCGATTGAATGATGCGTTCATTCGCTTGATGTGGAATAATCATATCGATCTCACTGATGTCTAAATTGGCATCCTTTAATACTTTTAAAATCGCTTGTTGCATCGCATCAACTGCAAATTGATACACGCGTTTTCCATCCATTTTAATTTTATTAACAACAGTTAAGTATCCTTGTGTGTCACCTCTGGCAGCATTAAAGAAATAAGCATTGTGATGTTCTGCATATGCTGGTTCAATGATCATCGCACCAGCACCATCTCCAAAGAGGACACACGTGTTGCGATCTGTATAGTCAACAATGTTGGTGAGTGTTTCACCACCGATGATGAGTGCTGCTCTAAAACGTCCTGTTTGAAGGAGTGCTGCAGCAACTTCCAATCCATAAACAAATCCTGTACAAGCTGCATTAATATCGAAACTCATGACTTCATGTTCTAGACCTAAAGCTGCTTGAATGAAATTCGCAGTTGAAGGTGTCATCTGGTCACCTGTGATAGTCGCCATAATGATTAAATCGATCTTTTGTACATCATAATTGACACGTTCAATTGCTGATAATGCAGCTTTTACGGCCATTTCACTTGTCTTTTCACCATCAGCTTTGTGTCTGGTTTTTATACCTGTTCTTGTAACAATCCATTCGTCAGATGTTTCAACAATTTTTTCTAAGTCTTCATTAGTTATAAGTTGAGGTGGAACATATTTTCCACTCGAAATAATCTTTATTTTAGGTTGTTGATTCATGTTCTTGTTCTCCTTGTTCACGATAGACACCCATAGTTCTAAACTTTTGGTAACGTGATTTTAATAGTTTTTTTACATCATATGAAGCAAGTTTCTTTTGTGATTTGATGACGCGTTTTTTGAGTTCATCAAAACCAAAATCAGGATTGATATGCAATCCTTCACCCTCGTGGATGATTTCATCAATCACATGAAATTGTAGAAGATCTTCAGCTGTTAATTTCATAAGTTCAGCTGCAACATCAGCTTTTTGACTGTCTTTGTAAATAATCGATGCATATCCTTCTGGTGAAAGAATGGCATAAATACTGTTTTCAAACATAAAGACATGATCACCGACACCGATGGCGAGTGCTCCCCCTGAACCGCCTTCAGATAGGACTACAACAATAATGGGTGTTTTTAACCCCATCATTTCTTTCAGATTGGTTGCAATCGCTGATGCTTGTCCTCTTTCTTCAGCACCAATACCAGGATAAGCACCTGGAGTATCGATGATACATAAAATGGGTCTATGAAATTTTTCTGCCTGCTTCATTAAGCGTAATGCTTTGCGATATCCTTCTGGATGTGGCATCCCAAAGTTATGCATGATTTTATCATCAGTTGTTACACCTTTTTCTTCTGCAATAATGGTAAACGTGATACCATTAAGTGTTCCTAAACCTCCGATAATGGCTTTATCATCAGCAAACATGCGATCTCCATGAAGTTCGATGAAATCAGGAAACAATGATTTGATCAATTTCATGGCTGTTGGTCGCTCTTGATGTCTAGCGAGTTTTACTCTTTCCCATGCGGTTGTCATAAAGACTCACCTCGCTTCGTTGTGTGCAATGATAATAGTTTATATAGTGTTTTTCTTAAGTCTCTACGATGAATGACGAGATCAACCATGCCATGTTCTAACTGAAATTGATCGGTTTGAAATCCTTCTGGAAGTTCTTGCCTAATGGTCTGCTTAATCACTCTTGCACCTGCAAAACCTATCAGTGATGAATGTTCTGCAATGTTAATATCACCAAGTGATGCAAAACTAGCAGCAACCCCACCTGTCGTTGGATTGGTCATCACAGAAATATACAAAAGACCTGCTTCATCAAAATAATGGAGTGCAGCACTTGTTTTTGTCATTTGCATCAACGACAAAATACCTTCTTGCATACGTGCGCCACCTGAAGCTGAAAAAATGATTAAAGGAAGTTTTTTATCTGTCGCATATTCGATCAGTCGTGTGACCTTTTCACCAACTGCACTTCCCATGCTTCCCATCATAAACTGGCTATCAAGAATACCAATAGCAACGTCAATTTTGACAATGGTTGCTGTACCTGATAAAAAAGCTTCTTCCATGTCAGAGAGTTTTTTACCAATCGCTAGTTTCTCTTCATAATCGGGCATGCTTAAAGGATTGACGGAAGATAGCTTCTCATCAATTTCAGTAAATGATCCTTCATCAACAATCATTTCTAGTCGTTTTTTAGCACCCATACGAAAATGATAATCACAATATGGGCAAATGTAATGATTTGTAATCAGCGTTTTTTCATAAATAGCCGCCCCACATTGATCACATTTGATGAAAATACCATCGGGTATATCAATGGGCTCATAGGTCGTTGTTTTTTTACGAACATTACGCTTAAAGTCTTCTAATTTTTTCTTTCTTTCCGTTAAGAAATCATTCACGATTATCACGCTCCACTAAAACATTGAAACGCGATATAAAGCCTGTATCGTATGTTCCTTTAATAAAATCTGGGTTATGCATAATCAGATATTGATATTCAATATTGGTATGGATGCCTTCCACGACAAATTGTTCGAGTGCAACACGCATTTTTTTAATCGCTTCTCTTCTTGTTGGCGCATGGACAATCAGTTTTGCAATCATGGAATCATAGAAAGGTGGAATTTCATATCCAGGATAAATATGCGTATCTAGACGAACACCAAAGCCACCTGGTAGCACGATGTTTGTAATTTTGCCAGGGGCTGGAATAAATCCTTTCATCGCATGTTCAGCATTGATTCTGCATTCAATCGCATGTCCTGTAATTTTGACATCCCGCTGCTTAAAAGAAAGTTCTTTTCCATAAGCAACTTTGATCTGTTCTTTAACGAGATCGATTCCTGTAATCATTTCTGTAATGGGGTGTTCAACTTGGATTCTGGTATTCATCTCAATGAAATAAAAGTTACCTTTTGAGTCGACAAGAAACTCCATTGTACCAGCATTCACGTAGTGAATGGCTTTCGCAAGTTTAACTGCAGCTAATGCTATTTTTCTTCTGAGTAAATCATTTAAAACAGGAGATGGTGTCTCTTCAAGCATTTTTTGATTTCTTCTTTGCATCGAACAATCTCTTTCAAATAAATGAATGACATTACCTTGTGTATCAGCCATGATTTGGATTTCTATATGACGTGGTGATTCAATAAACTTTTCAATATAAAGCGATTTATCACCAAAACTTGTTTGTGCTTCTAACGAGGTACGTTCAAAAGCACTCAGGAATTCTTCATCTGAGCGTGCGATGCTGATACCTCTTCCACCGCCACCACTGGTAGCCTTCATCATCACCGGATAACCGATTTTTTTAGCAATTTTTAAACCATCTTGTACATCTAAAACAACACCGTCACTACCTTCAACAACAGGTACACCCGCTTCTTTTGCAATCGCTCTTGCTGTAGCTTTATCACCAATTTGAGCAATCACTTTAGATGATGGACCGATGAAGGTCATTTGACAGCTTTCAACCATCTCAACAAATGTCGCATTTTCAGATAAAAAGCCATAACCAGGATGAATAGCATTACATCCTGTTGAAATAGCAGCTGACAAAACACGGTTCATGTTGAGATAACTATCTTTACTTTGCGCAGAACCGATACAGACAGCTTCGTCAGCAAGCTTCACATGAAGTGATTCTTCATCAGCTTCAGAATAAACTGCAACCGTTTCAATACCGAGTTCTTTGCAAGCACGAATGATACGTACGGCGATTTCGCCTCGATTTGCGATGAGTATTTTATTTTTCATGAGGTTCACCAACGCGCATCAAGGATTGATTAAATCCGATGACATCACCGTTATTGACGAATATTTCTTTGACGACACCATCAAAGGGTGATGTGATTTCATTCATGATTTTCATCGCTTCAATGATGCAGACAACTTGACCTTTTTTGACATGTGTTCCAACGTCTACAAAAGGTTTACCTTGAGGTGTTGATGCAGCATAAAAAGTCCCCACGAGTGGCGATTTAATCACGTGCTGATGATCGAGGTGAATCTGTTTTTGTGTTGTTTGAATAACAGGTTCTATATCTTTATGTTCTTTTTGAACTTCTTGTACTTCTGCTGTTTTATTTTTTGATAATCTTAATTTAAAGCCTTCCATTTCGAGTTCTAATGTCATTAAAGGAGAACTCTCAAAGTCCTTGATAATTTGTTGTATTTCTTTAATTGTCATGTATATATACCGTTTCACTTTTCACAAATTTTTGATGAATCCATAATCTCAGCATCAAAAGTTGATGTTTTGTTGTCTATAACTCGTTGTCAATGCCCATCATCCTTGAGATGTTTTTAACAAATAATCGATTGATTTAAAGGTTACTCAATACTTGCATCATCATGTTTAAATCGTATTCGATTATCCAATGTTTGACGCATCACCCCTTAATTGGTATTTCAAATGTTTTGAATTTCAAATTATATACCTGTGTTTATTCTATCACAAATCATCATGATGTCAAGAATTAAACGAATGTAAGCGTCTTTAAAAAAATAAACCTATGACGAGTCATAGGCTAAAGTGAAACAATATTATCTAAATTCTCTTGATGAATATATTTTAAACATGTATCAATCACCTCATCGATTAAGCGCTGATGCATCATGGGAGATGATGACGCTTGATGTGGTGTAATGAAAAGATTTTTGGTTGTCCAAAGCGGGTGATCAGGCATGAGTGGTTCTGGTGATGTGACATCCAGTGCCGCTGCACGTATATGTCCATTGTTCAGTGCATCCATCAGAGCATCTTGGTCAATAATATCACCGCGAGCAACATTGACAACTATCGCTGTTTTTTTCATTTGCATAAAAGCATCTTTGTCAATAAAATGATGTGTCTGTTCTGTTAACGGTAATGCCACAACAATGATGTCAGAGACTTGATAGAGATGATTCAATCCTTTATCATCTGTGACAATTTCATCATAGATGTCATCTTCAATCTTAGTTCTTTTATAACCTATCATATGACAGTTAAAAGCTTTAAGTCTCACAGCAACTTCACGTCCAATCGATCCTGCACCGAGTATACCTACGGTACTACCATAGATTTCGTGGTCAACACGTTTGAACTGCCATGTATGTTCTTTCATTAAATCATAATAATCACCAAGTCTACGGTTAATAAATAAAATCTTTGATAAGACATCTTCAGCAATCTGAATACTAAACACATCTTTTGCATAAGCAAATTGAATACCTCTTTTTGCTAAAACTGATAAATCAGCACGATCGTAAC
>CAZETB010000012.1:26893-38508 GCA_964514865.1 uncultured Mariniplasma sp.
GTTTTTATGAATGCTTCATTGATTAATCCAGGCATTAAAATAGCAATTTCTGCTAATGTACGATCAGACTCATCATATGAAACATCGTGATTTTGAAATGCTTTTTGAATTGTTTGAAAATGTTGATCTGATAATGTTTTGATATCGACCCAAATATGCATTACTTTTCTCCTAACCATTTATCATATGCCAAACGTCTTAAATCGCCTTCACCAGGTTCTAATATAATCCATCCACGCTTGATATAACCATGCTGTTCAAACAGCTTAATAGCAAATTTATTGGTGAAATAGGTATCAATTCTAATGTAATTAATCTCTTTGGATTTTGCTAGATTATCAGCAAACGTTAAAAGCTTTTCTGCAATATGTTGACCTAAATAAGCTCTTTTAACAGCTAACCTATGAATGGTTAAATAGGGATGATCATACCCCCATGAGCCATCATAAATGATGTTATAAGTTCTTTCAATACCACCTTTAAGTGCCATCATACCGATGATATGATCCTGATCGACATAAACATAAAACTCACCCAATCGAATATCATTCTCAAAGGTTTGTTTTGTTGGATTTTGAAATTGCCATTGATCTATACCGCGTTCTTTAAGTAGTTGAGTTGTTTCTAATCTTAACTGCCAAATGTCGTCTAAATCATTTAGTGTAGCTTGTCTTATCATGTGAAACCTCGGTTAAAATAATCGATAAAGGAAGAGCTTCAACACCTTTAATCTTAATCGGAAGTGCATACATCATGTAACTTCCTTCAGAAACAGATGCTAAACGCAATCCTTCGATAATGATGATATCATCTTCCATCAGGATATGATGGGTTGGATGTCCTTGTTGATCACGTTCAATACCTAAAGCATCAACACCAACACCTTTGACACCTTTTTGTTTAAGAAAAGATGCAGCACTTTCATTCACGAACACAAAGTTAAAATTGAAGGTGTCTTCAAATGAGTTTTTGGTTTTAAATAAAACAAAATCATCTTGCTCAATAGCAAGCTTTTCAAGATCTTTAGCGTCAATGACCTTATCAACATGTGTTAAATCAAAAACTTTGACTTCACGGATCAACTGATTAAGATCAAGCGTATCTGAAGTTTTACCATCTCTGATCATATGAAGTGGAAAATCCATGTGTGTGCCTGTATGAAGGTTCATCACGATGTTTGTTTCATAGGCAGATGCATTGTCAAAATTGGATGCATTGATGAGTTTGGGTTTCTTCTCTTCTTTATTTTTATAAACTTGAATATCTTCTGAAATCACATAGGAAACATCATAGATTTTCATGACATCTTTTCTCCTGTCAGCTCATAAATAAGTGGTTTTAAATCTTCATAGTTCTTATAGATCATGGGTTCTTTTTGATGCTTCTTGATCGCATCAATGAACTTCCAAGAAAGTTCAATTTCATCCCAACGTGTAAATAAGGTCTTATGGTGTTCAGTGATATCTTTTAAAAGCTTTTCATATGCTTCTGAAAGATTCCCAACGGCTTTGCAAGCGACACAGTATTCAAGTTCAACTTCTTCGACATCATCACGTAGTCCAGGCACTTTTGAATTAAGAATGAGTCCTACACCATCTAGAGGTGCAATCTTAATATAAAGCTTATTGGTTGATAAAGGTAGATTCCATTTACGTTGTTCAGAAGTTTCTTCAAACTCAATAATGATTAATGACTCTTTTTGATCTAACTTTTTACCAGACATTAAATAGAATGGAACACCTTTAAAACGTGGTGTTTGAACATAAGCCTTTAAGAAAACAAATGTTTCTGTTTGTGAATCTTCAGGAATGTTCTTTTCTTGGTGATAACCTTCATATTGTCCAAAAATGAGTGAATCTTTATCAAATTTGAGGTGTTCTAACACCTTAACTTTTTCATTTTTAACATCTTCAGAATGATAGGTTAAAGGTACTTCCATCGCAATCAATGACAGCATCTGAAGTAAATGACTTTGAACCATATCTTTAAGCGCACCTGATTGATCATAATAACCTGCTCTACCTAAAATACCATCGGTTTCTTTGGCAATGATTTTAACATTCTTAATGGTTCTGTTATGCCATGAGTCTTCAAAAATACGATTAGCAAAACGAACCATCATAATATTTTGAATCATTTCTTTACCTAAGTAATGATCGATACGATAAATCTGTTTTTCATCAAAATACTGCCAGAGCATCTCATTCGTCATTTTAGCACTTGTTAAATCATGACCAAACGGTTTTTCAAATATAATGGACTGTTGCATATTACCTTGAGTGACCAGATGTGAAAGGTTGATATTTTCAGCAACTACGGGAAACAATTCTGGTCCAATAGCTAAATAATAGAGTTCACGTGTGTTCTCATGTTTCATACCACGTAGTGTTTCAACAAGTGAAGGGTATTCTTCTCGTTTTGTGATCTCAATTTGAAAATAGGACACCAGGTTTTCAAGTGTCTTGAGATCTAAGGATAATTTAACAGCTTCGTTCATAACATTTAAATATTCTTCGTTGGTATAGGTTCTTCTACCAAGAGCAATCACCTTAGTTTTTTCTGGTATTTGTTTTTCTACATACAGTCTTGAAATAGCAGGTAACAACTTACGTGATGTCAAATCACCGGTTGCACCAAATATAACGATAATTAAGTCGTTCATCATATCTTCCTTTCATTCAAAATCCCATGCGTGCCACAAAAAATGTGAGACAACAGAACGATAGGGTGACCATCTTTCTGCAATCTTTTCGATGTCTTGATGTGATAGTTCTGGATTTTGATAGATTTTTTTTACTGCATTTCTTAAGCCTAAATCACCGACAGAGAAGACATCTTCTCTGCCAAGTGAAAAAATTAAAAACATTTGAGCCGTCCATATGCCAATACCTTTAACTTGAATGAGCATATCAATGACTTCTTGATCTGTTTTTTGATCGATCCCATCAAATGATACCTTGCCCTCACTTATGCATTGTGCAAGACTCTTTAAATAACTAATTTTTTGATAAGATAGACCACATTGTCTTAAACCCTCATCAGATGTGTTCAAGATATGTTCAGGTGTGACATCTTGTTTTAAAAACTCATAGACGCGATTTGAAATAACAAATGCGACTTTTGACGAGAGTTGTTGAGCGATGATAGCATCAACAAGTGCTTCATAATAACGATCATTAATATGAACTTTAATCTCATCTTTTAGTTTAAACAAGTCATGAAGTTGTTCATCTCGACTTACTAGATATGATGTAATATCTGAATGTTGATGGTACGTTAAGACTTTCATATGATCCTCCACACCTTTTAATTATATCACGCAGATGAATTTAAGTGCATGATTCACTCGAGTTCACCCTATTATTTGATGTTCAAACATGATGAAATCATTATATCAAATTTTAACTTTGATAGTAGATAGATTTGTGACAAATGAAACGTTTGATACATAATGAACCATTTTATCGTAAAATAGAAATAGAGGTGAACAGCATGGAACCCAAACAAATCAATCAATCGATCAGACAAGTTATTTATGCAAAACAAGGTATGGTCGCCACATCTGAACCCCAAGCCGCACAAGCAGGCTTAGATATCTTGAAAAAAGGTGGAAATGCGATTGACGCTGCTATCGCAGTTGCTGCAACTTTAACAGTAACTGAACCTACATCAAATGGTATTGGTGGCGATAATTTTGCAATTATATGGCATAAAAACCAACTCTATGGTTTAAATGCAAGCGGTCCTGCACCAAAATTACTATCACTTGATACACTAAAACACTTAAAACTAAATGAAATGCCAGTTCATGGTTTTATACCTGTTACTGTACCTGGTGCTGTTGCAGGATGGGCTGAAATGTCTAAACGTTTTGGCGTGCTCTCTTTAAAGGACACATTAAGACCTGCTATCGACTATGCAAAAAATGGATTTGTCGTCCAAAAAACAGTTGCTGAAAACTGGCAGCGTGCCTATCAGATCTATCAAAAGACATTTAAAGATGAATTATATGCACCTTGGTTTGACACGTTTACTAAAAACTTAAACTCACCTAAAGCAGGTGATTTATGGACCTTAAAGGATCATGCGAAAACACTAGAAGAGATTGGGGATACCGTAGGTAGCTCATTCTACAAAGGAAAAATTGCTGATCAAATCGATCACTATTCACGAGCGATGGGAGGATTAATTAGAAAATCAGATCTTGAATCCTATCAAGTTGAATGGGTTGATCCCATCAAAGTCAATTATCGTGGTTATGATGTTTATGAACTTCCACCCAACGGACAAGGCATGGTAGCCTTAATGGCATTAAACATCTTAGAAAATTTTGAGTTTAAAGATAAAGATTTAATCACGACAGCTCATCGTCAAATTGAAGCTGTCAAATTAGCATTTGCTGATGGTTTGCAGTATATTGCAGATCCTGCCTATATGGAAACATCGATCCAATCACTTCTGTCTAAAAATTATGCATGGACAAGAAGTCGTGATATCAAGATTAATGCGATTGAACCGAAAGCAGGAAAACCAATTGGTTCAGGTACGGTTTACTTAGCAGTAGCTGATAATCAAGGCAACATGGTTTCCATGATTCAATCAAATTACATGGGTTTTGGTTCTGGTGTGGTCATTCCAAAAACGGGTATCGCACTCCATAATCGTGGACATAATTTTTCGTTAAACCCTAAGTCGAACAATCTTGTTGAACCATTTAAGCGTCCTTATCATACGATTATTCCTGGATTCCTCATGAAAGATCGCAACCCCATCGGACCCTTTGGTGTCATGGGTGGCTTTATGCAACCTCAAGGACACGTTCAAGTACTGATGAACATGATCGATTTTGCAATGGATCCACAAGAAGCACTTGATGCACCTAGATTTCAATGGGTTGAACATAAAAAGATTTTAGTTGAACCCGATTACCCTCAAAAACTGATTCATGGTTTAATCAAAAAAGGTCATGAAGTTGTTATTGAACCGCGATTAGGTTCATTTGGTCGTGGACAAATTATCAGAAAAGATCCCATCACAGGTGTCTATGTGGGTGGTACAGAAAAAAGATGTGATGGCACCATCGCATCCTACTAGTTTGAACATATTCATCTATTAATAAAGACACTTGTATTGTCTTAATAAACGCATAACAAAAGGAAGGTCATGACATTGAAATATCCTTCCTTTTCTTGTATAATCGAGCTGTCAGGAGGTATGACATGACTTCTTTAATCGATCGTTTTATTGAAAAATTAATTACAGAATCAACACCTGAGAAACCTATATGGAATATCGAAGCTATCAAACAGGGTAAAGAACCTCATTGGAATTATATTGATGGTTGTATGATGACATCACTACTATCTCTTTATCATGAAACACATGATACAAAATATATTGATTTTGTTAAAAAGTTCATTGATTATTATGTCAATGATCAAGGTGACATCAAAGGTTATCATAAAGAAAACTATAGCACAGACGATATATGTGAATCACGTGTATTATTTGATTTATATCAGATTTATGGCGATGAAAAATATCAAAAAGCCATCGAAAAAACCTATGAACAAGTCAAAGAACAACCTAGAACTTATGAAGGTAATTTTTGGCATAAAAAAATCTATCCAAACCAAGTTTGGCTAGATGGATTATTTATGGCACAACCCTTCTACACACGTTATGAAACAGTCTTCCATCACAAACATCACTATGAAGATATTAAAAAGCAGTTTGAAGTCGTAAGAAAACGCATGTTTAATGCGTCGAAAAAACTATATTATCATGGTTATGATGCTTCAAAATCAATTTTTTGGGCAAACCCAACAACAGGTTTATCACAAAACTTCTGGTTACGTGCTATGGGTTGGTATGCTGTTGCTATTGTTGATGTCTTTGAATATTATGAAGATGATCATGTGAGACAAACATTTTTTAAACCTCTACTAAAAGAAATGATTGATGGTTTATTAGCTTATCAGGATCCCAAAACTCACCTCTTCTATCAAGTGGTTGACCAGCAGCAAAGAGAAGGCAATTACCTAGAAGCGTCAGGAAGTGCTTTAATCAGCTATGCGATCTTAAAAGGTGTTCGATTAAACGCACTTGATGCATCATATCAAACCATTGGATTAAATATATTTAATGGCATCACGTCGTTATATCTTAAAGAAAAAGATGGTGACTTAAATTTAGGTGGTATTTGTTTAGTTGCTGGTTTAGGTCCAGAACATAATTTAAGAAGAGATGGATCTTTTGCCTATTACATCTCTGAACCTATCGTAGAAAATGATGCAAAAGGTGTTGGTCCTCTCATCATGGCTTACACAGAGGTCATTAAAATCAAAAAATAAAAGTGGATGCTAATCCACTTTTTTCATGCTTGAGGTACAAGTAAATCAAGAAGTCCAAAGATACTAAATGTGAATCCCATAAACAAGAGTGCTAATAACAAGAATGAGATTTCTTTCGTTTTGTAAACAGATATGATGCCAATGATTGTACCGCTCAACGATGAAATCCACGATAGAATCACAATAATATTGAGTACAACCCATATAAATCCTGAAGCTGTACCATGCAAAATGAACTCATCGATGACATAAAACAGCATGAGCAGTAACAAACTAATTAAGATGAGATAGGAAGCCTGTCTCGCACGATGTGCTTTAGGCAGCATGATTAGTTTCAAAATCATCAACTTCTTTCATTTGATTGTTATTATACGTCATTTTGGTAAAAAAGAAAAGAAACCACGGATTTGTCCCGTGGCTTCCGATTAACAAACGTGAATATAATAGATTTCAGATACTTTTTTGAGTTCATCAATCTGCTTTTGTTCTGGTTGTTGATCAATATCCATAATGATGGTTTGATAATTTTGATTTTGCTTCACAACTTTTTGAACGATGTGTTCTTGATTAAGAGTGGATAATACCATCTCTTCAGTTACATTTTTATCCATTAACATCGTTAAACGTACTTTACCTTTTCTATCTAATACAGCAGATGGAAAGTTTACAGAATGTGTGATATTGCCGTGTTCAAGATAATCGACCATGTGATCGACTGCCATCATCGCACAATTATCTTCAGCTTCTTCAGTTGATGCACCTAAGTGTGGAATAGCAATAACACCCTTCATGTTAGCTGTTTTTTCATTTGGAAAATCTGTGACATAGGTCTTGACTTTGTGTGATTCTATAGCATCGACTAAGGCATCTTCATCAACGAGTTGATCGCGTGCAAAGTTAAGAAGAACAACACCATCTTTCATCATCTTAAAAGCTTTTTCATTCATCATATGTTTTGTTGCTGGAAGTAAAGGTAAATTGAGACTGATGAAATCTGCAAATGGCAACATATCTTCTTTTTCTTGGACAATAACCATTTGTTCAGGGATATTTAGACGATCAATTTGCGCCATATTAGGCTCAACAGCAATAACCTTCATACCTAAAGCGATACATGCTCTTGCAAGTTCTAAACCAATCGCACCTAAACCAACTATGCCGATAGTTTTTCCTAAAATTTCAGTACCACCAAATTGAGCTTTCGCTTTTTCAACTGATTTGGCGATGTCAGGATCTTGTTTATTGTCCTTGACCCATCCAATGCCACCAACAATATCTCTGGATGCGATTAACATACCCGCAATAACGAGTTCTTTAACAGCATTACGATTAGCACCTGGTGTGTTAAACACGACAACACCTTTTTTAGCAAGTGTATCTAAAGGAATGTTATTCACTCCTGCACCAGCTCTTGCAACGACGCGAACTGTGTCAGGTAACACCATCTCATGCATATTAGCACTTCTGACTAAAATCCCAGTGGCTTGATTCAAATCATCAGTTAATCCATAGGTTTCAGGTAATTGCTTAAGACCTACAGGTGATATTTTATTTAAACAATGGACATATTTCATATGATCACCCATGTTTCTTTTCAAATGCAGCCATGAACTTAACAAGCTCCTTGATACCTTCAATTGGCATCGCATTGTAGATCGATGCACGCATACCACCAACTGTACGATAACCCTTTAAATTGTCAAAACCAGCTGCTTTAGCTTGTTTGATAAATTCATCATCGAGTTCTGGTGAAGTTGATTTAAACGTAACGTTCATCAGTGAACGTGAGTTTTTATCAACAGTTCCAAAGAACATTTTACTTTGATCTAAATAATCATATAGAACTTGTGCCTTTTCAATGTTTCTTTGATGCATAGCTTCAAGTCCACCATGACGTTTTAACCATTTAAAGACTTTACCACATAAATAAATACCATATGTTGGAGGCGTATTATACATGGATCCGTGTTCTGAGTATGTATCATAACGCAACATGATCGGTGTCTTTAAATCGATATCGTTGCGGATGAGATCTTCTCTGATGATCACGATGACAGTACCAGCTGGACCAACGTTCTTTTGAGCACCTGCAAAGATGACACCATATTTTGTGACATCGAGAGGTTCTGATAAGAAACATGATGAAGCATCAGAGATAAGTGTTTTACCCTTTGTATTAGGTAATGTCTTATACTTAGTACCATAAATGGTATTGTTATCACACATAAAAACATAATCTGCATCTTCAGAGATGGGTAGATCTGATACATCAGGAATATAAGAGAACATCTTGTCTTGTGAGCTTGCAACAATGTTCACTGTTCCAAATTTAGCTGCTTCTTCAGCAGCCTTTTTAGCCCATTGACCTGTGATGATATAATCTGCTTTACCATTCTTCATTAAATTCATAGGAATCATGGAAAATTGAAGGGTAGCTCCACCTTGGATGAAGAGCACTTTATAGTTGTCTGGAATGTTTAAAAGATCTCTTAAATCCTTTTCTGCTTCATCAATGATCGATTGGAAAATCTTTGAACGATGGCTCATTTCCATGACAGACATGCCACTGTCCTGATAATCAAGCATTTCGTTTGCTGCTTCTTGAAGCACTTCAACAGGTAAAATAGCAGGACCTGCTGAGAAGTTGTAAATACGTTTCATTTTTGATCTCCTCCTAATATTTTATTCTTCTTGATTCTAAGTAATAACGCTTAGCAGTTGCTGAACCCATTGAAAATGATTTTCTAGGGAGCACTTTTCCTGTTTGAATAAACGGGAATAAATCTTTCTTTTGTAATGTGGGCATTTTGATGCCAACAGCATTTGGATGTGCTTTACATATGCGAACTAATTCATCTTCACCATGAATATAATCGATGGTGACACCTGGATGATGTTTCATGTAACGATCAATAAATCCTTGGATTTGCTCATAAGCTTCTGCAGTACTTTTAGGGATGTAAAATTCTTCTTTTCCTAATTCTTTGGTATATACCCAGGTTTCAGCATCTTTATCAACAGCATGAAATAAATCAATTAAAAAGTCATCTTTAACGTTAAATAAGACGCGATGGATACCTTCAAACTCTAAACCCGAATCATAAATATTAACAATTTCAACCATCGCAAATCGTGCTGGATGGTCTTTTTGTTGTTCTGGAATCAATTCTTTTTTAACATTTTCCCAATGTGCTTTAGCTGTAGCTAAACTGTGATTACCATCACCGACTACAGCTAAGATAGGATCATTTTCATCTTCGATCAAATCGTATAATTTTTCTGTGATTGGGTCTGTATCAAAGATCTGATAACCTCTGATATGACCTCCCATCATGTTGAGTACAAAATCATAACGTTTTTTGAGCGATTGTCGTTTTTCATAGAGACCTTCAATGATTTTATGCTTTCTATCATTGATTAAAAGCATGATGTGAGAAAGTTCGAGTGGTGCACCTTGTCTGATCTTAACACGCGGTGGTATGCGTTCAACAATCGTTTTTTCTGTTGTTCTAATCAGTGGTTTTGATCCGTCTTCATAATCATAAGCTTCTAAATCAATAGCAACCATTAAACCTAAACGTTTGACATTAAGATTCGTGATACGTTCAATCAACATGAATGATGAACCAACAGACTCTAGAGTACCATCCTTTAAGTATTCAGTCATGGCTTGTTGAATCTGTTTAATGGTGTGATCCTTCATCGCTTCAAGATATACTTCAGGTAAAATCATATGTGCTGTCGAAGGCTCATCATCAATATAACTCTTTAATTCACTCCAATACTCTGGAGAACTTGTGAATTGGTCACAAGCTACAACAGCCCATTTGGATAAATCGATGCCTTTTCTTGGGAGTAAAAAGTCAGGTGCTACAATCGGTTGATTCTTGAATTTAAGCGACATAAAAAATCTCCTATTATGATTTAGAGTTGTGTGTTTTGCTTTTTAATTTTAAACGACTACTTGTTATTGTCATTTAAGATCCTCATATGCATGGAAGACACATAAAAAAAGCCATCCATTAACACATCGTTTTTTCCATCTTCATTGTAACATGTAAGCGCTTTTATTTCAAGGCTAAGAGAAAGAAAAAGACATCTCATTTATTCATGCTGAAAATGATGTGAAAATATGTCATTTATTTCATAAAAAAAGCAGGAATCATCCTGCTAATTATGATTTGATATGCGATTCATTTAACTCGTTACCAAGATACGCATTCGCTTTTTGAATACGATCCATCTTGATGCGTTCAATCCATACAACAACACCGATTAAAAGAACACCAGCTATAAAGAGATATGCGTTGAAGTCAAAGAGTAAGAGTGGCGATTTATCATAGATGAAACCACCTATCATTGGACCTAACACCATACCTAAAGAGACAAATGATTGTCTGAGTCCCATCATACTTCCATACTGTCCTTCTTTTGCTTCTTTGGCAATATAGGACTGTTCAAGTGGTACATAGATGGTTTTCATGATGACATAACCTAAATAGAGTGTATACATCAATATCATAAAGTGAACGGATCTAAATACGATAAAGACGATGATAGAACTGATGATCATCATGACAGACATGAGTATTAATTGCTTTTTAATGCGTGTTGCATATTTAACGATAAAGATACTGGTCAAGAGTGATACGATACCTGTCACCATGACATATGTGCCTAAATCTTGTTCACTATAGCCTAAATCAATAAAATAAACATCGATGTATTTAGATAAATTGGTTGCAGCCATATTGATCAGTGTAACTGAAACGAAGAATACCAAAAGACTGCGATCAATTTTGGTAATTGATTTCAAGCCTTCTATCATGGAAGGTCGTTGTTGATAGCTGTATTGAACTTTGGTTTCCTTTAAGGTTAGAAAGATCATCAATGTGTAGAAAGCATTAAGTATGGCTTGGATGAGAAACATGGTTTTCAGTTCATCGGTTCCAAGTAATGAAACCATCTCTGGGTTTGTTGCAAAAAATCCACCAAGATAATAACCTAACGATGCACCTAAGGTTGATGATGCTGCTAAGTAAGCTAATAACTTCCCACGATCTTTTGAAGCTGTTTGTTCAACGATGATGGCTGTATAAATGGTAATAGCACTCACCACACCAAAACCACTGAAAAGTCTAAAGACAACCATCCATGTTTGATCACCCACATAACCGAAACCAAACTGGCCAATGGTATACATCGATAGACCTAAAATGATCCAAAGCTTACGATGCCCCCGATCACTCAATATACCCCAAA
>CAZETB010000013.1:0-36011 GCA_964514865.1 uncultured Mariniplasma sp.
TAGAAAGAAAGGAAGCTATACTCTTACTATTATTACAGTTTTGAGTATACAAGAATCTTATGAAGAAGCTACCTAAACAACAGGTTTTTAAAGATCCACTCTACGGTTTTATTCATGTTGACTATGTTTTAATTAAAAAATTGATTGATTCGACACTGTTTCAACGACTTAGAAGAGTTAGACAATTATCAGGTGTTCAAATGGTCTTCCATGGCGCAGAACATTCCAGATTTGTACATAGCCTTGGCGTTTATGAAATCGCGAATCGTTTTTTAACAGTACCAGATATTCAAGAAGCATTAAGCGAACGTGAAAAAGGTCTTTTTTTAGTTGCTGCATTACTTCATGACATTGGGCATGGTGCTTATTCACATGCGTTTGAAACAACATTTGGTGTGAATCATGAAGAAATTGGTGCGAAACTGATCACCAGCAATCAAGAGATCAGAAGTATTTTGGATACTGAAGATGCTGAGTTTGCTTTAGATGTTGCATGTATTCTTCGTAAGGAAAAGAAATTTCCTTTGATTGAACAATTAATTTCAAGTCAACTCGATGTTGATCGTCTCGATTATCTCGAAAGAGATGCGTATTATACCGGTGCAGCTTATGGACATATTGATGTGGACCGTTTAATCCGTGTTCTCTATATTAAAAACGGCAAAGTTGTCTTTAAGATGTCAGGCATTCACGCGATTGAAAACTATTTAATTGCACGTTATCACATGTATTGGCAGGTTTATTATCATCCTGTTGCACGTGCCTATGAAGTTAATCTTGAAAAGATTTATCGCAGAATTCATGATTTACTAGCGTTGGGATTTCCTTTTGAAAGTAACGTTGAACCACTAAAACGTATCATGAATGATACCAATGATTTAGAAGCTTATGTGGAGATTGATGATTTTTACATCAATGGTTTAATCGCAAGTTTTTTAAAGTCAAAAGACGACATTTTAAGATCGTTAGCACATGACTTTATGAATAGACGTATTTGGGCTTACGTTAATGATAATGAAGAAAACAAAGAATTTATTGCGCAAGTGTTATCATCATTTAAACCGGATGAAGTGGCTTATTATACAGCACGACGTTCCGTTCAAAATAGTACCTATCGTGATGAAGGTGAAGGCTTCGGTGACAAAATCTATATTTTACTTGAAAATGGAAAGATTTCTTCCCTCAAGGATCAATCCAAAATTATTGAGAGTTTGATGCTTTCAGGTACGAAAGCAGACCCCAAGTTTTTCTACCGCCGTTCATGAGACCCCAAGTTTTTGTTGTTGAGGGAAAAAACGATCAATTTAGATTAAATCAATGTTTGGACCATCCTCTTGTTGTAACAACAAATGGATCAGCAATTGATGAAGACAAGATGATGTTATTAAAAAAGCTAGATGAAACACACGATATCATTTTGTTTTTAGATCCTGATCACGCAGGAGAACGTATAAGACGTATCGTGTCAAAATCACTTAAGCATGTGTATCATGCTTTTGTTGAAAAAGAAGTAGCCCAAAGCTACAATTTAAAAAAAGTGGGTGTTGAACATGCTGACTGCGAAACGATTCATCACGCTTTATCACATATCAAAATGGTCAGAGATGACATCAAGAGTGATGTGACACACGCTTTTCTCCATGAGGTAGGACTTATGGGCTCAAAGGCATCAAAATCACTAAGAATTCATGTTTGCCAAACACTTGGTATTGGCTTAACGAATGCAAAAACGCTTTATCATCGTTTGCACATGTTTGGTATTAATCAACAGGATATATTAGAGGTATTGAATGAACCATCAAGCTAAGAAAAAATTTGGGCAAAACTTTTTAAGAGATAAAAATCTGTTAAAAAAGATTGTTAGAGAATCACATATTAAAGATTGTCATGTGATTGAGGTTGGTCCTGGACAAGGGGCTTTGACCTCCTTTTTAGCTGAAGAAGCAAGCCGTGTTGATGCATATGAAATTGATACTTCTTTATCGCCTATACTGCACGCATTAGAAAAGACACATCCCAATTTAAACATTATATATGGCGACTTTTTAGAAGCTGATTTAGATCGTTATGAGTCTGATTTACATGTGGTTGCTAATGTACCGTATTATATTACGACACCTATTCTATTCAAACTTCTATCAAACAAAAACGTAAAAACCGCATCTCTTATGATCCAAAAAGAGGTGTGTGATCGTCTGTTAGCGACACCACAATCTAAAGCATATAATGCATTGTCTGTCATTTTGCAATATCAAGCAAAAGTCTTTAAGATGATGGATGTCAAACGTCATTTGTTCTATCCAGTACCTAACGTAGATAGTGCAGTTATTCGCATCGAGAAATATAAAGATAGACCATTGGATCCTCAAAGAGAAACATGTTTTTATACATTCGTAAAAGCGTGCTTTAAGCAAAAGAGAAAAACGCTTATCAATAACTTATTTGAAGCGTATAACATTCCTAAACAAGAACTTGAGACATTTTTAGTTCATTGTGGCATTGATCCAAAGACAAGAGCTGAATCACTACCATTAGAAACGTACATCTATATGATAAAGGAGTGGCCTTATGATTGTTGAAAAAGCATATGCAAAACTTAATTTAGCACTTGATGTCATCAGAAAAAGACAAGATGGCTATCACGACTTAAAGATGATCATGGTTCCATTAGAATTACATGATGTTCTAACCTTTGAGGATCATGATGAACTCATCTTAGAATCAAACATTGAAATTGATGATAATGCCATCATAAAAGCAGCACGTCTTATGAAATCAACCTATCATGTTGAAAAAGGTGCAAAAATCACTTTAGACAAACACATACCCATCGGAGCCGGCTTAGGTGGAGGATCTGCAGATATCGCAGCAACCTTAAGAGGCCTTAACTTATTATGGAATCTCCATTTAGAAATAGATCAATTAGAACAACTCGCATTATCTTTAGGCTCTGACACACTTTTTTGTTTACACAACAAACCAGCTTATGTATATGGTAGAGGTGACCACTTGTTGTTTGTACAAGCGCCAGCTGTTACGAACTTTTATCTGATTTATCCAGATATTCACGTATCTACAAAAGCGATTTTTGAACATCATGAGGTTAAACATGATGATAAGAAGTTCAATCGCTTATTCACACTTTACATCAACGAACTCTACCCCTCTTTCTTTAGGAAAAGTTACAATGTCTTAACTGAAACCACCCTCAATGTATATCCTGATCTCAAACACGTCGTCAGAACAATTTCAAAAATAAGTCCACTTGCAAGGATGACCGGAAGTGGATCGACATATTATATTCCGATATTCAAACAAAATGAGCATAAAATTGCTAGAAAAATCGAGAAATTGCCATTTTTAGTTGTAAAAACAAGCGTAAAACATTAAAATAAGGTTAAACTAAACATGAAATATGCTATAATTTTGGTATAAATCATAGACGTCTTGGAGGGCAAAATGAAAATTACTGATGTGAGAGTAAAGCTTGTATCTAGCGAAAGTAGACTTAGAGGTGTAGCAACCATCACTTTCGATGAAAGTTTTGTAGTACACGATATCAGAATTATTGAAGGTGAAAATGGCATCTTTGTAGCTATGCCAAGCAAGAAGACACCTAATGGTACATTTAGAGACATCGCTCACCCTATTCACGGTGAAATGCGCAAGATGATTGAAGATGCTATCGTTGTTGCATATAACGAAGCACTGTTAAATCCAAACACTGAAGAAGAAGAATAATTTTTGATAAACGTAGATTTGATAAGTGAAATCTTTTTGTGGTGTGCCACAAGAAGATTTTTTTGTTTATGACATGGAAAAGTGATGCCTTTTCATGTATAATAAAAATAGATAAAACGAAGGAGTTGTCACACGACATGTCGATTGTAAACGGAAAGAAAATAAAGCTTTTTGCACTGAGCTCAAACCGGGCATTAGCTGAAGAAATTTCAAAAGCAGCAAACATTGAAATTAGTGCAGTAGAGGTTGTCAGATTTGCTGATGGTGAGATATCAGTCAACATCGAGGATAGTGTGCGAGGACACGATGTTTTCATCGTTCAGTCAACATCCGCACCAGCAAATGAACACTTAATGGAGTTATTGGTTATGTCAGATGCACTCAAACGTGCATCAGCTAAAACGATCACCGTTTTAATGCCTTATTATGGATATTCAAGACAAGATCGTAAAGCTAAGTCAAGACAACCTATTACAGCTAAATTGATTGCTGATATGCTTCAGGTTGCAGGTATTACCCGTGTTATTTGTATCGATTTACACGCGGCTCAGATTCAAGGATTCTTTAATATTCCAATCGATAATTTCCCAGCATCACCCCTTCTAGCTGATTATTTTCAATATACTAAAAAATTAGAAAATATAGTTGTTGTATCACCTGATCATGGTGGTGTGACACGTGCACGTATTTTCGCACGTTCATTCAATGCGCCTTTGGCCATCATTGATAAGCGTCGTCCAGAACCTAACAAAGCTGAAGTTCAAAACATCATTGGTGATGTCAGAGGTAAGATTGCCATCATGGTCGATGATATCATTGATACTGCAGGCACACTAGTTGCAGGTGCACAAGCATTGATTGAAGCAGGTGCTACCAAAGTCTATGCAGCAGCAACTCATGCTGTCTTATCTGGACCAGCGATTGACCGTATCGAAAAATCACCCATATGCGAGGTTGTCGTAACCGACACCATCGCTTTAGACTCACATAAAAAATCTCCTAAAATTACTCAATTATCTATCGGTCCATTACTTGGACAATCCATTCTGCATATTGTTAAAGATGAACCTATTAGCCAAATCTTTGACAAAATTCAACATAACGAGAGCGTACAATGAAGCTTGTTGTAGGTCTAGGTAATCCTGGGCTCAAGTATCAAAAAACGCGGCACAATGTTGGATTTATGGTAATTGATGAGATTTTAAAAGAAGCAGGAGCATCTGCTCGATTTGATGCTAAGTTTAATGCTGAGGTTGCAGTTTTAAATGTTCAAGGAAAGAAACTATGTTTAGCTAAACCTTCGACATTTATGAATCTATCTGGTGAAGCAATATCAAAAATCATGAACTATTATGATATTCCTATGGAAGATATTTTAGTCATCGTTGACGATGTTAACTTAGAAACCGGTAAATTAAGATTAAGAGAAACTGGCGGTCATGGTGGGCATAACGGTTTAAGAAATATTATTGGTTTATTACACAGTGAGAATTTTAAACGTGTTCGTATAGGTGTTGACAATAATCCAAACATTCCTTTAGATCAATATGTCTTAGGACAATTTACATCTGACCAATTCATCACGTTGAGTAAAGCGATTATGCATTCAAAAACGATTGTTGAAATGTTTGTTGAAGGCGTATCTTACAAAGACATTATGACGAAGTTTAACACAGCATTATAGTACGGAGTTATGACGCATGATTGAGTGGTTAAAAAAACAAGAGTATCTTCAATCGATATTACATAAAACGTCGGGTACGACGTTTTTTAAGTTTTCAAACGATGCATTTAACGCATATTTAACTGCACTTGATTTCACGACAAACCAAAAAACTATCGTTGTTGTGTTACCTAATCTTTATGATGCACAAAAATATTATGATGTGATATCACAGTTGATCGATCCGGATCAAGTATTATTTTATCCTGCTGACCAAACACTGACGACGATGATGGCATTGGGTAGTCCTGAATTCAAGAGTGAGCGTCTTTTCACGTTGAAACAACTGATGACAGGAGAACCTTTCATTGTTATCACGACCATGCAAGGATTATCTTTACGTCAATTAAAAAAAGAAGATTATATTAGAAGTGTTAAACGCATTGAAAAAGACCAAAGCTATGAGCTTGAGAAACTGGTCCAGTTTTTAGTTTATAGCGGTTACCAGAGAACATATACCGTAGAAAAACCTGGGGAGTTCAGTTTACGTGGTCACATTTTAGATGTTTTCACACTCAATAATGATCAACCTTATCGTATCGATTTTTTCGATGATGTCGTCGAACAAATCAAAGTCTTTGATATTGAGACACAACGATCAGTCTATCAACTCAACGCGATTGAGATTGCACCGATGCATGAACTGTTCTATACAGATCAGATGAAACAAGACGCAATCAAGAACATACGCAAGTTTTTTGAAAACGACCAGTTATCAGAAAGAGAACAAGAAAAACTATCTGAAGATTTAGATCATATTGATCAACGTATCAAACTCGATGGGTTATCGATGTACATGCCTTTTTTCAACGAAGAAAAAACAACACTCGTTGACTTTGCTACAGACGCGAAGATCTATTTTGTTGATGTCCATAAAATGAAGATCAATGAAGAACAAACCTCAAGTGATTTGATGACATATGCTGTTACAATGAATGGTGATCACTTCTTAAAGGTTCCTTTTAGATTAACATTGGATGAACAATTAAAACATACCCATATTGAAATCGATAATTTTGGATTAAACAGTCCATCACAAGCTATTGATTTAGGTGTCTCATCGATCAACACATTCCAAGGTAACTTAGAACTCTTTTACCTTGACATCAGAGATATGCCAACTTATCGTATCTTTGTATGTATCAAACAACAAGCATATAAAGACGAGTTGACAGAATTTTTAGATCGTAAACATAAGAGCTATGACTTTAAACTCAGTGAAGAACCTGGTGTTCATATCGTTGATCTAGCAAGTTATGGTGCCTTCCAAATGAAGTATGACAAGATATGGATTTTAGATGAGTCCCAACTTTTTACCTATCGCACACGACCCGCTATTAGATATCGAAGTGTTTTGAATCAAGCAAGTAAGATTAGACGAGTTGAAGATTTAACACCTGGAGATTTTGTTGTCCATTATGACTATGGTATTGGACAATACATGGGCTTAAAAACGATGGAATTATCTGGTGAAAAAAGAGATTATCTACATATCATTTATCTCAACGAAGAAGCACTATATGTCCCGATGGATCAAATTGATATGGTTCTTAAATATTCCAGTCATGATGGTATGCATCCCAAGTTATCTAAATTGGGTGGCAAACAATGGTCAAAGACAAAAGCCCAAGTTAGAATGCGCATCAAAGATTTATCAGATCGTTTGATTGCACTGTATGCACAACGTCAACAAAGTATCGGAATTAAATATGCAGAAGATAATGAGATGCAGCGTCAGTTCGAACGCGACTTTATGTATGAAACGACCTCTGATCAACAGAAAGCTATTGTTGATACTAAGCATGACATGCAAATGGAAAGACCGATGGACCGATTGATCTGTGGTGATGTTGGCTTTGGTAAAACCGAGGTTGCACTGAGAGCCGCCTTTAAGGCTGTCCTGAATCAAAAACAAGTATTATATCTAGTACCTACAACTGTACTCGCAAGACAACACTACTATACATTTAAAGAACGTTTTGAAAAATATGGAGCGAATGTGGCTTTACTGTCGCGTTTTGTAACGCCTAAGAAACAAAAGGAAACTATCGAAAATTTAAAAAAAGGTTTTGTTGATGTCGTCATTGGAACACACAGATTATTATCTGGCGATGTTAAATTCAAAGATTTAGGTTTACTCATAATCGATGAAGAACAGCGCTTTGGTGTTGAACACAAAGAAAAAATTAGAGAGATTAAAGTTAATGTCGATACCTTGACATTGTCTGCAACACCTATTCCTAGAACACTTCAAATGTCGATGATGGGATTAAAAGATTTATCGATGATTGAAACACCTCCACGGAATAGATACCCTGTTCAAACTTATGTTGTTGAACGACAGGAAGCACTTGTTAAAGAAGCCATCATGCGTGAAATATCGCGTGGTGGACAAGTTTTCTACTTGTTCAATAAGGTACAAGGTATTGAAGGTATGGTTCACAGGTTAGAAAAATTAGTACCTGAAGCCAAGATTGCATATGCTCACGGAAAGATGAATCGCGATCAACTTGAAAACGTCTTATCTGATTTTATCGATCACCGTTTTGATGTCTTAGTTTCAACGACCATCATTGAAACTGGTGTTGATATTCCAAATACAAACACACTTGTTATCCACGACGCGGATCAATTAGGATTATCACAGCTCTATCAAATCAGAGGACGTGTTGGAAGAAGTGATCGTATCGCTTATGCATACCTCCTTTATGACCAACATAAGAACATGAATGATGAAGCGAAAAAGAGACTTTCTGCTATTCAAGATTTTACTGCTCTAGGCAGTGGATTTAAGATTGCTATGCGCGATCTATCCATTCGTGGTGCAGGTGATATTTTAGGTTCTGAACAGTCTGGCTTTATTGATTCAGTGGGTATTGAACTTTACATGAAATTGCTTGAAGAAGCCGTTACTGGTGTTTCTTTAGAACGTCCTAAAGATACTCAAATCGATGAAGTCTATGCAGCTAGACACGTTGATCCTGAATATGTTTCACAGGATTCAGTTCGTATTGAAATCCATAAACGTATTGCAGAACTCAATCATATTAAAGATGTTGAAGACCTTAAGTCAGAACTGACTGATCGCTTTGGTGAACTCGATGCAGATTTACTTTTATACATGTATGAAAAACTATTTAAAAAATTATCATCAAAGATTGGTGCTCATAAGACCATTGTTGAATCAAATCAAGTAACACTTGTTCTAACAATGGAAGCATCTCAAAAGATTGATGGTAAAAAATTATTTGAAAAAGCTAATGCATTTACCTCGATGGTTCGATTAGGATATCTCAAAGGACACGTGCACATCACGCTTGTAACAAAGCATGAAAACAATCATTGGCTCTATTTATTTGACCTGTTTTTAGACGACTTCATATATAATTAAGGTAGAGGTGATCGATGTGGCAGTAGATATTTTAAAGATATCAAAGGATGCGCGTGAAGCGGCAAAAATTTATCCTGACGTAATCAACGCGTCCATTGGTATGTTTTATGATGAAGATAAAGCGATCGGTGGTATGCCAATAGTTTCACAAACCATCAGAGGTCTATTGGATGAAGAAATTCTTCCCTATCCAGCTGTAGATGGTGGTGCTTTATTTAAGTCAAACTTATTAACTTGGGTTTTCGGACCATATGAAAAAGAAATCAAAAAAGCGTTTCATGTGAACGCATGTGCAACACCCGGTGGCAGCGGTGCGATTGCATCAACATTCTCCGTTTTTGCAAAACCTGGAGAATCAATCTTTGTATCAGATATCAGATGGCAGTATGAACGTTTTGCAGATCGTGCAAAGTTAAACTGTTTTGAGCATCAACTGTTTGATGGTGATGGTTTTAACATGAAGTCCTTTAAAGAAAGACTTGATGAACTCTGTGCGATACAACATCGTGTTATCGTGATCGTCAATGATCCATGTCATAACCCAACCGGATTTACACTTAGCCAAGATGATTTCTCAGAAATCTTAGATATTCTTAACGCCAAGAAAGATAATGACATTGTCTTCTTGTACGACTTAGCTTATTTAGAATTCTCACATGAAGAAGATAATCGTAAAAAATTATCATTTCTCCCAAAACTTAAAGAACATGTAACAACTGTTATCGCATTCTCAGGTTCTAAGACATTTGGGGTTTACGGTTTACGTTTAGGTGCAGCTATTTATTTATCAAAAAATGAGAAACTCATTAAAGATATTCACTTAAAGTATGTCAATGAAGCACGTGGTTCTTGGTCAGCAACACCAACAGCATCCATTGAGCTTTTCAATCAATTCTCGAAACCAGAAAAACGTATCGTATTTAATAAGGATTTAGATAAGATTAACACGCTTGTTCAAAAGAGAAGTCAACTCTTTATTTCACAAGCAAAAGCAATTGGATTAAAGACACATCCATTCAGAAGTGGTTTTTACACAGTGGTCTTAACGGATGATCCAGAGCACGATTATTTAAAACTTGCAGAACATCACATTTATGCCGTTCCGATGAATGGTGGGGTGCGATTTGCACTATGCAGTCTATCACTACGTGAGATTGATGGGCTACCCCAAAAAATTAAATCTATACTACATTTATAAGAGGCTACGGCCTCTTTTATTTATACTCATTTTAATGAGTAGCAATCAAAAACGTTTTCATCTTCAAGCCTTACAGTTTTGATAGCATTTCATTTTTCCTTTTAGTATAATGTCGTTGTCAAATGCGATGAATAAAATATTGGAGGATTAATATATGAATGCATGGCAAGGGTTTAAAAAAGGTACATGGATGAACGAAGTTAACGTTCGTGATTTCATGATTAACAATTATAAAGAATACATGGGAGATGCTTCATTTTTGGCTGGTCCTACGGATAGCAGCATCAAACTCAATCAGATGTTCGAGAGTTTTCTTGAAGAAGAAAAGAAAAATGGTGGTGTCATTGAACTTGATACGCATGTTGTAGCAAGTATTACATCACATGGTCCAGGTTATATCGATAAAAATCTTGAAAAGATTGTTGGTCTTCAAACAGATAAACCATTTAAAAGAGCGTTTCATCCTTACGGTGGTATCCAAGTAGCAACCAAAGCTGCTGAAGCATATGGTTATCATGTTGATGATGAACTCTATAAAGTGTTTACAGAATATCGTAAAACACATAATCAAGGTGTCTTCGATGTCTATAATGCCGATATTAGAAAAGCAAGACGCTCAGGTATTATTACAGGATTACCTGATGGATACGGTAGAGGACGCATCATAGGTGACTATCGTAGAGTCGCACTCTATGGGACAGATTTCTTGATTCAAGAAAAGAAAAAAGAAAAAACACAGTTCAGTTTTCCTATGAATGAATTTAACATTCGTCTTCGCGAAGAAATTCAAGAACAGATTAACGCATTAAACATGCTTAAGGACATGGCAGCGTCTTATGGCTTTGATTTATCACAGCCAGCGAAAACAGCACAAGAGGCTATCCAATGGACATACTTTGCATACTTAGCTGCAGTTAAAGAACAAAATGGTGCAGCTATGAGTTTAGGAAGAACAGCATCATTCTTAGATATTTATATTGAACGCGATCTATCCCTCGGTTTAATTGATGAAATTGAAGCTCAAGAAATGATTGACCATTTCATTATGAAACTTCGTATGGTCAGATTTGCAAGAACTCCAGAATACAATGAACTTTTCACAGGGGATCCAACGTGGGTCACTGAATCTTTAGCAGGTTTAACCCTTGATGGTAGATCATGGGTCACAAAATCAACTTTCCGCTACTTACAAACACTTTATAACCTAGGTACATCTGCTGAACCCAACTTAACGGTTTTATGGGATGAACAATTGCCTGAAAACTTTAAGAAATTCTGTGCTAAGGTTTCCATTGATACATCGTCGATTCAATATGAAAATGATGAACAAATGCGTCCAGAACATGGTGATGATTATGGAATCGCATGTTGTGTATCACCTATGACCATTGGTAAAGAAATGCAATTCTTTGGTGCGAGAGCTAACCTAGCCAAAGCACTGCTATATGCACTTAATGGTGGACGTGATGAAATTTCAGGTGATCAAGTAGGTCCTATTAGCGACGTTTTAAAAGCTGATGTTTTGGATTACGATGTTGTCATTGAGCGTCTAGACCACATGTTTGAATGGTTAGCAAAAACCTATGTAAGTGCGCTTAATATCATTCATTACATGCACGATAAATATGCGTATGAAAGATTGCAGATGTCACTTCATGATGCACTTGTTAAACGTAATTTCGCAACCGGAATCGCTGGTTTATCTGTTGTTGCAGATTCTTTATCAGCCATCAAATACGCGAAAGTTGAACCAATCTATAGTGAACAAGGTTTAATCGTAGATTTTAAAACAACAGGTGATTTCCCATGTTACGGTAATAATGACGATCGTGTTGATCATCTTGCTGTATGGGTTGTTGAACAGTTTATGAATAAGATTAAAAATCAATATACATACCGTGACTCAGTGCCAACCATGAGTGTATTAACCATTACCTCTAACGTCGTTTATGGTAAGAAAACAGGTAATACACCAGACGGTAGAAGAAAAGGAGAAGCTTTTGCTCCAGGGGCTAATCCGATGCATGGTAGAGATAAATCAGGAGCATTGAAATCACTGCTCTCAGTTTCAAAGATTCCATGTGAGTCATGTCGTGATGGTATATCGAATACATTTACACTTGTTCCTCAAGCATTAGGTAAAGGATCCGGTGTAGAATCTGCCGACGGTTTTAACTATGAAGGAGATATCAAAGTCGAAAATCTTGTTGATATTCTTGATGGTTATTTCACAAGTGGTGGGTATCACTTAAATGTCAACATTTTCAACCGTGAAAAACTGATTGATGCTTATAACAATCCTGATAAATATCATAACCTCACCATCCGTGTCTCAGGATATGCAGTCAACTTTGCTAATTTAACGGATGAACAGAAAAAAGAGGTTATCTCAAGAACATTCCATGAATCACTCTAACGTTTTATATGGTAACATCCACGCGATTGAAACGATGGGAGCATTTGATGGACCAGGCATTCGCTATGTTCTCTTTTTGCAAGGATGTCCATTTCAATGTCAATACTGTCATAATCGTGACTCATGGAGCACAAAAGAAAATCGGTTAATGACTGTTGATGATGTCATAACAGATTACAAAAAATATGCAAAATTTTATAAAAAAGGTGGACTAACAGTTAGTGGTGGTGAACCCTTATTACAACTCCCCTTTTTGATTGAACTTTTTAAACGTGCACAAGAAGAAGGCATACACACATGTCTAGATACATCTGCTGGTTGTTTCCATCAAGAAGATGAACGCTACCTTGAATTGATTAAGTATACCGATTTAGTCTTGTTAGATATCAAACATATTAATCCAGAAAAACACATATCACTAACGAAGAGTCATAATCGTCAAGTTCTTGAGTTTGCACGATTCTTAGATGCACACGAGACTAAGATGATCATTCGTCATGTGCTTGTTCCAACATTAACAGATGATAGGCAAGATCTAGAAGATTTAAGAGCATTTCTTGATACGTTACACCATGTGACAAACATTGAAATTCTGCCCTACCATCGTTCAGGTATATATAAGTGGCTACAAATGGGTCTTGAGTATCCGATCACAGATATCCAAGAACCTTCAAAAGACGATGTAGCAAGAGCTGAAGCCATTCTTAAGAATGGATACCGTTTTGTAAAGTAGGTTTATCGTGTTATAATGAAAGTATCTCGAAAGAGGTACTTTTTTATTGATACAGGGAGAAAAGACATGGAAAAAATTACGACTTTATGTGAAAAAATGGGTGTAAGTTCTGAAGAATGTATCCCATATGGTTTTGATAAAGCAAAAATTGATTTAAAGGTTTTAAAGCGTCTACAAGACAAAGAGGATGGCAAACTTATTCTTGTTACGGCGATTAACCCAACGCCAGCAGGTGAAGGGAAAACAACGATTTCAATTGGTTTAACACAAGGTTTAAAATACATCGGTAAACATCCGGTGTTAGCACTACGTGAACCTAGTTTAGGTCCTGTTTTTGGTCTTAAAGGTGGTGCAACCGGTGGTGGTAAATCAATTGTTGTTCCACAAGATGATATCAATCTTCATTTCACAGGTGATCTACACGCGATTACAGCAGCGAATAACTTACTCGCAGCATTAATCGATAATCATATGTTCCAAGGTAATGAACTTGGTATTGAAACTGTCACGTGGAAAAGATGTATGGATATGAATGATCGTAATCTTCGTGAGATTGAAACACCACAACGAAAAGACGGTTTTGTTATTACTGCAGCTAGTGAAATCATGGCGATTTTAGCGCTTGCTACTGATCTATCAGATTTAAAACGAAGAATCAATAACATTCTTATCGGTTATGATAAAGAAGGAAAACCAATTCGTGTAAGTGATTTGGGTGGTGCAGATGCACTCGTATGGTTGTTAAAGGATGCATTAAATCCAAATCTTGTTCAAACGATTGATGGTGTACCAACATTTGTTCATGCCGGACCATTTGCTAATATTGCACATGGATGTAACTCAATTGTTGCTACCAAACTTGCATTAAAGTTAGGCGATTATGCTGTTACAGAAGCTGGATTTGGCGCTGATTTAGGTATGGAAAAATTCTTGGATATCAAGATGCCACAACTTGGAAAACAAGTCGATGCAATCGTCATTGTGACAACACTACGTGCTTTAAAATCACATGGTGGTGCTGAAAACTTCAGTGAACCAAATTTAGAAGCTATGAAGAAGGGGTTACCTTTATTAGCTAAACATTTAGATAATATCAAACGCATAGGATTACCAGCAGTTATTGCAGTCAATCATTACTTTAATGATGTTAAAGAAGAAGTTGATTATATGATGGCATGGGCTAAAGAAAACGGTCATCGCGTTGCCTTCTGTGATGGGTTTGTTAAAGGCGGAGAAGGCATGGTCGATTTAGCACAAATCGTTGTTGAAATTGCTGAACAAAAATCTACAATCAATCCGATTTATGATGCTGCTGATTCGCCTCAGACGAAGATTGAAAAGATTGCTAAAGATATCTACGGTGCACAAGAAGTTGTCTTCTCAAAACGCGCACAAAGACAACTTGAAGAATATAAAAATCTTGGGTGGAACTTGCCTGTATGTATGGCGAAAACACCATTATCTATCACTGGAGATGCAAGTATACATGGCTTACCAGAGCCTTTTACACTTCACATATCAGATATAAGACCATCACTTGGTGCAGGCTTCTTAGTCGCATTGACTAAAGGGATTATGGTCATGCCTGGATTAAATAAAAAACCACGTGCATTAACAATTGAAATTGATGATTTTGGACGTGTCACAGACAAGGAGTGATCGATGTGATTTTACTTGATGGATATCGGGTTGCAAACGAGAGAAACAAGGCGCTTGCCCTGCAAATCGAAAAGCATGTTAAAAAGGGTGAGAGAAGACCTCATCTATCTATCATATTAATCGGTAACAACCCAGCTTCTCTGTCCTACGTTAAGGGTAAAGGTAAAGCGTGTGAAGTCGCTGGTATTGAACACACACTTCATCACCTAAGTGAAGATGTGTCCTTTGATGAAGTCTATCAATTGATCGATGAACTCAATCAAGATCCTTATGTTGACGGTATGATTTTACAGTTACCCATACCTAAACATCTCGATGAAAATACGTTAATTGATGCCATATCGAAAGATAAAGATGCAGATGGTTTTCACGTTATTAACCAAGGAAATCTTTATCAAAAAAAGCCAACCATTTATCCTGCTACACCTAAAGGGATTATGACGCTTCTAAAACACTATGATATTAAGATTTCTGGATTAGATGCATGCATTGTTGGAAGGTCAAATATCGTAGGTTTTCCAGTTGCACGCCTTTTAATGGATGAAGGGGCAACCATCACGGTATGCCACCGTCAAACCAAAGACTTGAGTTCACACACTAAAACCGCTGATCTTTTAGTGGTTGCTTCAGGTAAACCTCACCTCATCACGAAAGATATGGTTAAGCCAGGTGCCATCATCGTTGATGTCGGTGTTAACCGTGTTGACGGAAAACTTGTTGGTGATGTTGATTTTGAAAACATCAAAGATATGGCAAGTTATATCACACCAGTACCTAAAGGTGTTGGTCCCATGACGATTAATGCACTCTTAGAAAATACCTATGAACTTTATATAAAACACGACAAAAGATCATAAAAATCTTCTTTACTTCCTGTAGGTTGCTTGCTATAATGTTTATGTATTTAATTATCGTATAAGTTATCTTCTGATGGTGATAACGTTTCTACCGCAATGCCTAAAAATTGCGACTACGATCATTAAGCATGTAGGGGTTGTTTGATTGTTCGTAGCCTGAACAGGTATTAAATACACAAGGGGACACATGGGGGATAGGTAACATCTTTGTAACCTTGATTGTGTCTTAAAAGAAGAACACCCACTTTTATGGGTGTTTTTTTTGAGCGAAAAAATGATAGAATGGAAATAGAAATAAAAAAGGAGCTCGATCATATGAGTATTTGGCACGACATTGATCCTTCCCGTATTCAACCGGATCAGTTTATCGCAGTCATCGAAATATCAAAAGGTAGTAAGAAGAAGTATGAGTTGGATAAAGATACTGGCATGATTATCTTAGACCGTATTTTATTCACTTCAACTCACTATCCTGCAAATTATGGATTTATCCCAAGAACGTATGCTGGTGACAATGACCCATTGGACGTTTTGGTTCTCTGCCAAGAAGATATCGAACCATTAAGCTTGGTTAAATGTTATCCCATTGGTGTTATGAAAATGATTGATTCAGACGAAATCGATGAAAAAATTATTGCTATTCCTCTTGGTGATCCATCGCTCACACAATATAAAGATATCAGTGAATTGCCTGCGCATTTATTGACTGAAATGGGACACTTTTTTGAAGTATACAAATCCTTAGAGGGTAAAAAAACATATATTTTAGATATTGAAGGCAAGGAAGCAGCAAAAAAGATTATTGCACAAAGCATGAAGACATACGAAGAAAAATTTCAAAAGTAAAGGATGATATAAGATGGGAAGAGCATTTGAAGTACGTAAGGTAGCAATGGCTAAATCAGCCGCTGTCAAGAGTAAACTCTATGCAAAATATGGCCGCGAAATTTACCTCGCTGCGAAGTCTGGAACACCTGATCCAGATACCAATCAAACCTTAAAAAGAATGATTGAAAAGGCTAAAAAAGAACAGGTACCTGCTGATGTAATCAAGAGAAATATTGATAAAGCTAAAGGTGGCGGGGATGATAACTTATCATCCATTCGTTATGAAGGTTTTGGTCCTGGGAATTCAATGTTTATCGTTGAATGTTTAACAGACAACGTCAACCGCACCATTTCTGAAGTTAGAAATTGCTTTACTAAAACAGGTGGTAAATTAGGTATTTCTGGATCAGTTGTTCATCAGTTTAACCACCAAGCTGTATTTGCAATGAAGGGTATTACGGAAGATGAGGTTCTTGAAATTCTAGTTGAGCATGACTTAGATGTCAGCGATATTGAAGCCGATGATGAAGGCGTCACAATATACAGCGATGCAACCAATTTCAACGCCATTCGTACAGCATTCAATGAAGCGAAACCTGATTTGGATTATGATACAGAAGAAATCATGTGGTTGCCTATTATGGAAGCAACCTTAGATGATGAAGAAGATCAAGAAAAGTTCGAAAGATTAACCAATATGCTTGATGAACTTGATGATGTTCAAGATGTTTATCACAATGTTTCTTTATAAGAGTATTTCTAAATAGATTTCGATATAGTAAAAAAACGTAAGAAAGTTAATGAAAGACAGCTTTCAAAACCATGGAAACTGTCTTTTAATTTGCATGTTATTATGTTATAATAACTTGAAGAATATTCGAGGAGGGCCTCATGGACTTATATGATGCAGATCCAATCATTCACGCGATCATCGGTAAAGAAAAAAACCGTCAAGAGACGCATATTGAATTGATTGCTTCTGAAAACTTTGTTTCACAAGCTGTATTGGATGCACAAGGTTCCATTCTAACGAACAAATACGCAGAAGGATATCCTAAGAAGAGATATTATGGTGGATGCGAATTTGTTGATGAAATTGAATCGCTTGCTATCGAGAGATTGAAAACACTTTTTAATGCTTCGTACGTCAACGTACAACCACATTCTGGTTCACAAGCTAATATGGGTGTTTACATGGCGTTATTAAATCCAGGTGACCGCATATTAGGTATGTCACTTGCTGAAGGTGGACATTTAACACATGGATTTAGTTTGAATTTCTCCGGGAAATTGTATCAGTCATTTTCTTATGGTGTTGATGAAAAGACAGAGATGATTGACTATGATAAAGTCAGAGAGATTGCACTTGAAGTGAAACCTAAACTGATTATTGCTGGTGCGAGTGCTTATTCACGCATCATCGACTTTAAAAAGTTTAGAGAAATCGCAGATGAAGTTGGTGCCTATTTACATGTGGATATGGCTCACATTGCTGGTCTTGTTGCTGCTGGTGTCCATCCATCACCAATGCCATATGCACACATCGTCACTTCAACAACCCACAAGACTTTAAGGGGGCCACGTGGTGGCATCATTCTAACCAATGATGAAGAAATTGCTAAAAAGATGAACAAAACGGTTTTCCCTGGTATTCAAGGTGGACCACTCATGCATGTCATTGCAGCCAAAGCTGTTGCATTTCATGAAGCTTTATCAGAAGATTTTGTTCAGTACCAAAAACAAGTTATCAAAAATGCTAAGGTTTTAGCTGAAGAATTAATGGCGTTGGGTTATCCAGTTGTCAGTGGGGGAACTGACAACCATTTAATGCTTGTCAATGTGAAGAGCAAACTTAACATCACAGGTTTAGCAGCTGAAAATCTATTGCACAGAGTTTCGATTACATGTAATAAGAATGGCGTACCATTCGATAAAGAAAAACCTGCTTACGCTTCAGGTATTCGTTTGGGAACACCTGCTGTCACAACAAGAGGTTTTAAAGAAAATGAAATGAAATTGATTGCGCATTGGATTGATCGCGCTCTATCAAACAAGGATGATGAAGTTATTCTTGAGGAAATTAACCAACAGGTCCTTGAACTAACCAAGAAGTATCCATTATACATGAAGGGAGTATAAATGACATGATAACAAAAACAAAGTATATTCCAGATGGCAAAAAAGAACTCAAAGAATCACCTATTTTGCATTATCTTGATGCAGATTATCTTTATTATCCAGTAACTAGCCAAAGATGTCCAGATGGTGTCACCTGTGTGAGAGGTGGACAATTCGTCAAAGTTGGTGAAGTTGTTGGTACAAGAAAAGGTGCATTTTTTGAACAACCTATGCACGCAACCGTCAGCGGTGAAGTTGTAGGTTATGAAAAGCATATTGATAACAGTGGAAAACTAGTCGATTGCTTAATCGTAAAAAATGACAAGAAGTATGAACTACATCCTTCCATTGTTGAACGCAGTGATGAGGACATTGAAAAATTAACAAAAGAAAATTACATTACAATCATTAAAGATGCAGGTTTGGTAGGTTTAGGTGGTAGTGCATTCCCAACGTATATTAAATTACAAACAGAAGATCCCATCGACGTTGTGATTGCTAACGGCGTTGAATGTGAACCTAATCTGATTGCTGATTACTCATTAATGATGAATAATCCCCGCGAAGTCATCAAAGGTTTAATCTATGCCATGAAGGCATCTGGTGCTAAACGTGGTGTCATTGCCATTAAGAAAAAGTACAAAGAAATCGAAGAAAGATTGAAGTTTGTTCTTCAGGAATTCACCGATTATAACATCGAAGTTGTTACCGTCGGCAATTACTATCCACAAGGATGGGAACTTGCAATGATCAAAAATGCCTTAGGTATTAAGATTCCTCAAGGCCAATTGTTATCAAAATATGGTGTATTAAACTTTAACGTTTCTACACTACAAAGTATTTATAATGCTGTTAAGAAAGGTTTACCTGTTCTAGAAAGACTCTTTACCATCAGCGGTGATGGCATTCACAATAAAAACTTTAGAGCACGTATCGGTACACTTGTTCAGGATTTGATTGAACTTGCAGGCGGTTATAAAGATGAAGAACTTCCAAAGGTCATGGTTCTTGGTGGACCCATGATGGGAACCAACATCTTGCAAGATGATGTCGTCATGACACATACAACCACCTCGCTCATCGTGATGAATGAGAAAAAAGAAAAAGAAGAAGCGTGTGTACACTGTGCATCATGCGTCTACTCTTGTCCAGTCAGCATCCAACCTGTTCAAATTATGAATGCTTATAAAACACGTGATAAAGATGCTCTCAAAATGCTTGAAGTTAACAAATGTATTGAATGTGGTTTATGCTCATACGTTTGTCCTTCAAAGATTCATTTAACAGATTACATGCGTAACGGCAAACGTTTCGCAAGTAAATAGGAGGGAAACATGCAAACAATCAAACAAACAAGTCCCTATGTCCGCAAGGATGTAAGCACGAAGCGGATGATGACAGATGTGTTAATTGCATTGATTCCTGTCGTTGCGTTTTCAATCTACCGTTTCGGTGGTGATGCGATACTCCGCATTGTTGTATCACTTTTTGTCATGGTAGGTCTTGAAGCACTGATTTTTGGATTGACGCACAAACCATCTAAAGCAGAAAAATGGATTGAACGTGTTAAGTCACGCTATCAAGAGTATTCAATTAACAATATAACTGCTCCAGCCGTATCTGCAATTATATTTGCGATGCTAGTCCCAAGTAAACTACCTATTTATGCGGTCGTCATTGGTGCTGCATTTGGTATTGTTGTTGCTAAAATGCTATTTGGCGGTTTAGGATCCAATATTTTCAACGTCGCTGCCGCAGGACGCATATTTATTGCACTTGCTATCACAAGTATGTTTGATGGCACTTATGTAGGTGTTGACTTAGTTGCGGGATCTACAGCATTATCAACACTACGTTCAGGATTAGGTTTCCCTGGAGTACTTAATAGTTATACATTAGGTGAACTCTTCTTTGGATTTATCCCAGGAGCTATGGGTGAAATTAGTTCTGCAGCAATCTTAATCGGTGCTGCATACCTCATTATTCGTAAATCAGCAGACTATCGCGTCATATTATCAACAGCCATTACATTTAGCGTACTCATGTTATTTGCTGGATTGAATTTATATCCAGATATGGCATTTGAATATGTCTTATTCCATCTTTTCTCCGGTGGTGTCATGTTCGGTATGGTGTTTATGGTAACAGATCCAGTGACATCTCCAGTGACACGTCCAGGACGTTGGTTATATGGTTTATTAGTGGGTGTTGTCATCGTCTTAATTCGTCTTTTTGGAGCGTATCCAGAAGGTGTTGCATTCGCGATTTTATTTGCTAATATGTTTGTACCACTTATTGATTATCCAAAGTGGTCAACGAATAAGATTAAGCCTGCGTTTATCGTCGGGTACATTGTTTTACTTGCTATCTTTAGCCTCGTTGTTTACTTTGGTGTAGGAGGTAACTTAGCATGAAGAAACTATTTGAAAAACCAATGTTTCATTATACATTCGTTTTAACGGTTGTAGCTATCGTATGTGGATTGATGATCGGTGGCATGAATGCGATCACAGCCCCTATCATTCAACGCAATCTTGATGAAGCCGAAAGAAAAGCGTATCAAGAAGTGTTGCCAGCAGGACAAAACTTTGAAGAATTAAATCTAGTTGAAGGTGTTCCTACATCGGTTCAAGGTGCTATTTTAGGTACTGACGCTAACGGTAACGTCGTTGGTTATATATACACTGCGAATGGCTCAAACCAACATGGTTCAATTTCTATTGTCATCAGTGTTGATGCAAGTGGTGAAGTTTTAGGAGCTAGCATTCTTTCAATCAATCAAACTAAGGGTATTGATGATACACGTAACAACTTACAAAGTTTTGTAGGCACACAAATCGGATCAACCAATCCTATTGGTGATATCGTTACAGGTGTTACAAACAGTTTGAATACAATTAAAGGATTGCTTACCGATATTTCAGTAGCACATGGTTTATTGGCAGATGTTCCTTCTGATCCTTATGTTTCATCATTTGGTGAAGGTTATACATTAGCAGATGACCCCGCATTTGTTGCTACAACGAATATTACAGGTAAGAAAATCGCTAAAGACGCATCTAGTACTGTTGTTGGTTATGTTTATTATTTAACAGGTATTGGTGACTACGAAGGATACGATGGAACTGTGACTGGTAAAGGTATTGGTATGGAAGTTCTATTTGATGAAAACTATGTTGTTTTAGATGTTTTTATTCCAGAAGGACAATATCAGCACACTGTAGGATATCGTAATCAAATTTTAACTTATGCGGAATCTTTTATTGGTAAATCACCAGTCGATTTTGCTGATGCCATGTTAAATCCAGATAATTTAGCAACAGGTGTAACTTACACAAGAAATTTGGTCAACGTATTACTCAATGCGTTGTTGGATGAGGTGAACTGAGATGAAAATGAACAAACAAAATCTTTGGTTGCTGATCAACACAGGCATTATTTTAGTTATTACAGCATTATTTCTCGTTGCGAGTGAAAACTGGATTCCAAAAAATCCTGAAGATTTGCTTTTTGGAACACCTGTTGAACTTAAAAACGAAACTGATGTTGAAAGAGCTCCACTTTCTGGTGGTTATGCTATCGTTGACTACAAGGTAGAAGCTTATAAAGGTGATAAGTTATTAGCTACAGTCTATAATGTTAAGATTAAGAACGGTTATACCTATAGTGAAGATGATGAATTCGGATTTATCGAACTTCTCGTAGCTATTGATCCAGCTGGTAAAGTTAGTGTACAAGTTGTATCACTTAATCAATCAGATTGGACGGTTAAAGGTATACAAGCTTATATCTATGAAAAGTATGATGGTATTGCCTATACCGATGTTAAGAACTTACCTTCCTATGATGCAGCTGATATCACAGCTGGTGTAACAGCTACTGATAGTACAAGCACCATTCAAGCCATCATTCAAAAGGCAATTGATATTCATTATGATCTTATTATTGATGATCCACTTGTTACAGTTTATGGTGAAGGCTATGTTATCACAGAAGATACAGCATTTGTACCATCAACATATGTGGTTAAGCGCGAAGTCGTTAAGAGCTCATCAAATGTTGATTTAGGTTATGTCTACACATTGACAGGCGCTGGCGACTATGATAACGGTGAAGAACTTGTTACAGGACACACCGTAACACTTAAGGTTGCATTTGATGTCGATGATACTGTATTAGCAATTTTAATTCCAGAAGAATTATATGGTCACACCGCTGGTAACAGATTAGCAAAAATTCAATCCTATGCGGATTTACTTATCGGATCTACTACAGATCAGTTTGATACAGTCTTGTCTAACCCAGGTGATATCATCAGTGGTGTTACCTACACCAAGAGTTTGGTTGACATACTGATAGATGCACTTATTGATGAGGTGAACTAACATGACAGAAGCTAAAAAAGTTCCAGTTAAAAAAGTAGCAAAAGCTGCTGACAAAGAACCTTCGTTATGGGATATATTCACCAAAGGTATTTGGAAAGAAAATGGTATCTTCGTCATGGTTCTCGGTTTATGTCCAGCATTAGCTGTCACATCAACTTTTGAAGGTGCATTTGGTATGGGTATCTTGGTTATCCTTGTCTTATCGATGACAAACACCTCGGTATCACTTATTCGTAAAGTTGTACCTGATACAATACGTATTCCAGTCTATGTCATCATTATTGCAACCGAAGTTACCATCTTAAAGATGCTTGTTGATGCATTCGCTCCAGCTTTAGCAACTGAACTTGGTGTGTTTATCGCACTTATCACAGTTAACTGTGTTGTCTTTGGTAGAGCAGAATCATTCGCGTCTAAAAACAGTGTTCCTAAAGCGTTGTTAGATGGTATGGGTGTTGGTATTGGTTTTACAGTATCACTTACGATGATTGGTTTCTTTAGAGAATTCTTAGGAACAGGAACTATCGTTTTAGGTAAAACATTACCACTTGGTTTTGAATATGTTGTTTTTGAAGGTCTAGGTTTAAGTAAATACGCTTTTCAGGTTCTTGTCCAACCTCCTGGAGCGTTCATGGTTATTGGTATTATCCTAGCCATCATCACAGCCACTAAACAAGCAAAGGGGGTTAAGAAATAATGAACTTAATCGCTATCTTAATCTCTTCAATGATTATTAATAATATCGTCTTGATGCAATTCCTTGGACTCTGCTCATTCTTTGGTGTTTCGACAAAGATGAAGTCAGTTGTTGGTATGGGTCTTGCTGTTATTACGGTTATATTCTTATCCGCGGTCATTACATATCCCATTTATTGGCATGTGTTAGATCCGCTCCGTATTAATTACATTGATACCATCGCGTTTATTTTAGTTATTGCTTCACTAGTACAGTTAACAGAACTTGTTATTAAGAGATTTAGCCAAAGCTTATATAAAGCACTTGGTGTTTATCTACCTTTAATTGCAACAAACTGTGCCGTATTAGGTGTTGCCTTAACCAATGTTGCTACACCACAATCTTATCCTGAAGCACTTATGTTTGCATTAGGTTCAGGTTTAGGTTATGCATTCATCATCATTACATTTACAGCAATCCGTATGCGCCTTGATTCAGCTAACGTACCCAAGGCTATGAAAGGTTTACCTATTGCATTCATAACAGCTAGCCTAATGGCGATGGCGTTTATGGGATTATCAGGTATTATCTAATGCCATACTTAATTCTTGTTGGCATATTAGCTGCCTTTATCGGTCTATACATGGGTGCGATGTATTTAAATTCAAAGGTTGCTATTCCAGAATCATGCAAAGAAGCTTATTTAGAAGCTCAAACGTGTGAATCATGTTCTACAAAAAGTGGACGTGCATCATGTAACTTTAATGATGCCTTAGAATTTATGAAGGAGGTCAAGCTATGATTGAAGCATTATATCCCTTCATCGTTTTAGGGGGCATTGGTATTGTTCTCGGTATCGTATTATCATTAGCTAATCGATATTTACAAGTTCAAGAGGATCCTCGTATTGATGATGTTGAAAAATTATTACCAAATTACAACTGTGGCGCATGTGGAACACCCGGGTGTCGTGCGTTTGCCTCAGCCATCATTAGTGGTGAAGTTAAGAACTTATCTCGCTGCAAGCCAGGTAAACTCGATAAGCACTACAATCCTATTTTGGAGTATTTAAAGGATCATCCAAATCCAGATGGCTCTTTAGTCGATGTAAAGATCTAGGACATCTATTGTCCTTTTCTTTACGTTATGAAGTTTGAAATGAAATGAGGGATGCCCATGAAAAAAGGGTTCTTATTCGTGTTATTGTTCTTGAGTACCATCATGTTATCATCGTGTTCTCAGCTCGAGGAATATAGTTTTAGCTTTTATGATTACATGGATACTTTTATCAGCATTAATCTGTCAACTGATAGTCAGGATAAAGCAGATGAAATCAAGCAGGATATCAAAGAGATCTATCGAACATACCACGAAATTACAAACAATTATCTACCACTATCGGAAAATTCAGGATTTTTAACAAATGTTTATGGTATTAATGGAACCATAAATGAAGATGTTGAAATTGATAAAGAATTATACGATATTATGCTTGAAGCCAAGCGTCTCAACACACTAACAAATGGTTATTTTGATGTTTCTATCGGTAAAATGGTGGATGCATGGAAAGCTGTTATTTTGGATGAAGCGTACCAGTACAACGAAATTCCACAAAACGTCTATGAAAACATCATTTTACAACTTGAAAGTATTGATGTTGTGGAAAATCCATTTGTACTGATCGAGACAGCTGGAAAATACTATATACGCTTGACAGACGAAAATGTCAAAATAGATTTAGGTGCACTTTCAAAGGGATATGCAACCCAAGTCGTTTATGAATATTTAGTCAATCGCGGTATTGAATATTTTTCGATTACAGCCGGAAGTAGTTCAATTTCTGTCGGCAAGAAAATCAATAGAAAATCAGAGATGTTCCATATTTCACTTGCCAATCCAGTTTCAACGAGCAATACATATGGTATGATCTATGTACAAAATAAAGCAATTAATACAAGTGGAAACTTTGAACAATATGCACTATATAATGGTTTAAGATACCACCATGTTGTTTCACCAAAAACAAAATTACCAGCACAGTATTATCATACGGTTACCGTTTTAGGAAACGATGCAGGTGTTCTTGATGCACTATCAACAGCGCTATTTTCAATGCCGGAAGATATATTCTTAGCATTTATTGAACAGCATCAAGAAGATCTTGGCTTAGAAGTGATTCGCTTCAATTATGATGAAACTATCACAACATATCTATTAGATACGGTATACGAGGAATATTAATGTTTAAAAAAATGGGTCTACAAAAGAAACGAGATATCTATTTAATTGGATTTTTATTCATCTTTTTAGGTGGTATTTTTCTTGCTTTCAGACTCTTGGCATTTCATGAAGATGCTGCTATGGCACATATTTATTATGGAAATTCAAATGATCCCATTGTGACCGTTGATTTTTCAAGACAAACCATTGAAAGACATTATGATCAATCCGTTCCTAGCTCGTATGATGGCGACTATCCAATCATTGATTTAGATCAACAAACGATTACGTTGTTAGGCGATTATACAGTCAATGGTGTCAGACAAATTGTTGTCATTAAGTACGATTTTATTAAACGTAGTGTTCAAATTATTGAAGAACAAAGTCCTAACAATATATGCAGTAGAGAAGGAGAATCAACAGGCTGGCCACTGATCTGTTTACCTAATCGTATTCGTGTCGAATTCATAACAGATCAAGGTGATTTTACTGTTTAATCACGTATGAAGAAAACCCGAAAAATGGTTCTACTGGCTAATTTTCTAGCCATTGCCATTGTCTTAAACATCATCGAATCAGCCATCCCAGTTATTCCTGTTCCAGGAGCAAAACTTGGATTTGCAAATGTTGTTACACTGATTGTTTTATACGTGTACTCATTCAAAGATTCATCCATCATCACGCTATCAAGGGTGTTTCTTGTTGCACTGCTTACTGGTAAACTATTAGGGCCAGTGTTTTATATGAGTTTCTCAGGTTCTGTACTTGCCATGTTAGCTATGGGATTATTCAAGAAAACAAATTTTTTTGGTATCCTTGGAGTCAGTGTTCTTGGTTCAGTCTTTCACTGTATAGGTCAAGTCATTGGTGGTTATTTTGTGATTGGTTCAACCGCGATCATTCTTTATCTACCAATCATGCTATTCTTAAGCATTCCTGCAGGCGTTGTTACAGGACTTATCGCACAACGATTTTTAAAAGTCTGGGAGACATGGAACAAAGATATACAATAAAAAAAGATTTTAGCATTTACGCTTGATTATTCAAATATTGAATGATATAATGATTGCGCAAAACTTACTATGACTTATTGTCATGGCGGAAGGAGATAGACAAATGAAAACAGGAATTCATCCTAAATTTACAGTTGCTAAGGTTAAGTGTGCAACATGTGGAACTGAATATGAAGTAGGAACAACAGCTCACAACTTACGTATTGATACATGTTCAAACTGCCATCCATTTTACACAGGACAACAAACATTTATTCAAGCAGCTGGGCGCGTAGAAAAATTTAATAAGCGCTATGGTCTAAACGATAAAAAGCAAGACAACAAATAACGTGATCATTCATCACGTTTTTTATTAGTAAATCGACAAGGAAGGGGATTTTTATCATGTATCATACTTACAAAAATGGTTTTATTGAAGTGGTTTGTGGACCAATGTTTGCCGGAAAAACCGAGGAACTCATTAGACGTATCAAACGGTTAGAATATGCAAAACAAAATGTTCTCGTATTTAAACCTAAAATTGATACACGTTATGCTGCTGAAGAAATCGTATCTCACAACATGAGTAAAAAACCTTCTATCATTATCGAACGAAGCATTGAAGTTATGAACTATGTCAAAAATGACACAGATGCTGTTGTCATTGATGAAGTTCAATTTTTTGACAAGGATATTATTGAGATTGCTGAGAATCTTGCTGACAGAGGCATTCGTGTTATTGTCGGTGGATTAGATCGTGATTTTAGAGGAGAGCCATTTGGACCCATGCCCGAATTGCTTGCTAGAGCTGAGTTTGTTACGAAGTTGACTGCAATCTGTGTAAAAAGTGGATTGCCTGCAACCAGAACACAACGCATTATCAATGGTAAACCAGCACTCTATACAGATCCCCTTATTTTAGTTGGTGCCAATGAATCTTATGAACCAAGATCGAGACATTACCATGAAGTCCCAGGAAAACCTAAAAAAATATAAGTTCATGAAGGCTGCTCTTAAAGAAGCAGAAAAAGCTGCAGCCATCGATGAAGTTCCTGTAGGCGCTGTTGTTGTATATCAGGATAAAATTATCGCACGAGCACATAACTTGAGAGAACAAAAGCAAAGTTTTCACGCTCATGCAGAGTTTCTTGCTATGATGAAAGCAGCAAAAAAAATAGGCAGTTGGCGATTGGAAGATTGCGATGTTTATGTTACAATGGAACCGTGTCCGATGTGCGCTGGAGCGATGATTCAATCTCGCATTCGAAACCTCTATTATGGAACATCAGATCCTAAAGCTGGTGGTATCGAAAGTGTAGTTCGATTATTAGATATTCCGTTTAATCATCATATCGATGTTGAATCGGGTATCATGGCAACAGAGTCAAAAGAGATTATCCAGTCATTTTTTAAAAAGCTACGCCAAAAATAGATACCGAAAACCCCATCAAGCATCATCATTCAATAGTATCGTGTGAACCTGGTCAGGTCTTGATTGAAGCAGCCATAAGCATGTTTACTATGTGGGTGATGATGCTTGATGGGGGTTTTCAATGTTTCACATATTTAAATAAACATCACAAGTGATGATATAATGATAATATTGGAGGTATTAATCGATGAAATTAAACTTTAAGGTATACAAACAACTAACAACAGAACCTTTTTTAACACAAGAAATTGATGGAAAAATCATTGAGTTTCACTACATGAACGACACACCATTTTTGTATCAATATGCTAGCAGAGGAAGATTTGCTATATGGACATCAGATGGTACAAATTATCGTGTACTTATTGAAAAAACATATTATGAAGCTTTAGAAGATTTCTATCAAGTTGAAGTCAACAAAATTTGGTTAGGGTTCCTAGAGGGAGTCAGTAAATTAAGTAAGAGGATTAATTCTTGGTTTATTATTCCAACATTGGTTCTCTATGTCGTTATAGCTGGTCTTGCCACGTATTTATTTAAAGACTATACACTACAAATTTTACTAGGTATGATCGTTCTAGTTGTCTTGAGCAACATGCTACAAGGTAGAATGGTGAATAAAAAAGTTAGAGAAGAAAATTTAAAAGCTCAAGACTTAATTCGTCAACAAATTGGTAATGAAAGATTTGAAAGTTTAATCAAAGCCCAAGAAGATCATTATCAAGAATACTTTAAGTTTCAACAAGAACCAGAAGATGTTGATGCTGAACCGAATCAAGTAGAGGACGATCAAGTAGAAAAAATAGAAGAAATTATTAATGAAGAGGAAACGAATGATGATGGAACAAAGAGCAATTAATGCGATTAGAGTATTAGGAGTTGATGCTATCAATAAGGCTAACAGCGGTCATCCAGGGATTGTTTTAGGAGCTGCACCAATGGCATATCAACTTTTTACTGAACATTTAAACGTTAATGTTAAGAACCCTAATTGGATTAACCGCGATCGTTTTATCTTATCTGCCGGACATGGTTCTATGCTCCTCTATGCGATCAATCATTTATCCGGGTATAAGATTTCTATCGAAGATTTAAAGAAATTTAGACAAATCGGTATTACACCAGGCCATCCGGAATATGGACACACTGATGGTGTTGAAACAACAAGTGGTCCTCTTGGACAGGGGATCTCAAACGCTGTCGGTATGGCGATTGCTGAAACACATCTTGCAGCACGTTTCAACAAAGAAGGACTAAACCTTGTCGATCACTACACATATGTTTTATGTGGCGATGGTGATCTTCAAGAAGGCGTAGCTATGGAAGCTATGAGTCTTGCAGGACATTTAGGACTAGGTAAACTTGTTGTATTATTTGATTCTAACGATATTCAATTGGATGGTAAAGTATCACTTGCATATAGTGAAAATCATCAAAAGAAATTTGAAGCCATGGGTTGGAACTATCAACGAGTTGAAGATGGTAATGATCTAGTAGCCATTAATCGCGCTATTAAAAAAGCGAAAAAGGCAGCTGACAAACCTTCTATCATTGAAGTCAAAACAACCATTGGATTTGGTACATCTGTACAAGGTACTAGCAAAGTCCATGGTGCTCCAGTCGGAGCTCAAGAAGCAGGGGTTTTAAGAAAAAATCTTAATTGGAATGAAGAACCCTTCGTTATCCCACAAGATATTTATGACCATTACAAGCAAAAGGTTGCTTCCAGAGGGTTAAGAGCTTATCGCAAGTGGAATTTACTCACGAAGAAATATCAAGAATTATATCCTTCTGAATACGAACAATTTACATCTTTTTTCAATCAAGATGTAACAGTTAACTTGGATGACTTTGCGAGTGAAGTCAGCGCTGAAAAAGATGCAACTAGAAACATCAGTGGGAAGATTATCAATAAACTTTCAACCATTAATTTAAATCTTATTGGTGGCTCTGCAGATTTAACTGCATCAACCAAAGCTAAAGGTGCTGATGGTCATTATGACAAAAATCATCATTTAGGAAGAAACCTAAATTTTGGTGTTCGTGAACACGCTATGGGAGCAATCGTTAATGGTATGGTTCTTCATGGTGGACTCAAAGTCTTTGGTGGAGCATTCTTTGTTTTCAGTGATTATATGAAGCCAGCTATTCGTTTAGCGGCTATCATGCGTATTCCATCTATTTTTGTATTCTCACATGATACAATTGCAGTTGGTGAAGATGGACCAACCCATCAACCGGTCGAACAGCTTACAGGCTTAAGAGCTATTCCTAATCTCAACGTGATTCGTCCAGCAGATGCTAACGAAACTTTAGCAGCATGGAAGATTGCAATGGAGTCAAAATCGACACCAACAGTTATTATTTTGACAAGACAAAATGTCAATAACCAAAAGACAACATCGTATGAAGGTGTATCAAAAGGTGCCTATATCGTTTCAAAAGAAAATGAACACATAGATGGTATATTATTAGCAAGTGGATCTGAAGTTGGTCTTGCACTTGAAGCGAAATCAATATTGGAACAACAAGGTTTAGATATTCGTGTCGTCAGTATGCCTTCACACTATCTCTTTGAAAAACAGACAAATAAATATCAAAAAGAAGTATTACCCAAACGTGCTAAAGTTTTAGCTATCGAAATGGGATCTAGACTATCTTGGTATAAATATACATCATATGTTTACGGATTAGATGACTTTGGTATTAGTGCTCCTCTAGAAGTTGCACTTGAATACTATGGATTTACAAAAGAAAAAGTAGCTGAATATTTTATTAAAAAATTAAGTTAAAGAAGTGATCAAATGATTTATGACGGCATCGTTGTTGGTGGAGGGCATGCTGGTATAGAAGCTGCACTTGCCATGGCAAGAATGAAAAAGAAAACATTACTCATTACAGGCAACCTGAATAAGGTTGCTTCTTTGCCTTGTAATCCATCTATTGGTGGTCCTGCTAAAGGTATTGTGGTAAGAGAAATTGACGCTTTGGGCGGTCAAATGGCCAAGAGTGCTGATGAAGGGCAAATTCAAATTAAAATGTTAAACGCATCAAAAGGCCCTGCCGTTAGAGCACTCCGTGCACAAATTGATAAGGTTAAATATCCAAAAATTATGTTGCGTGTTTTAAAAGAAACACCTAATCTTGATTTACTAGAAGCACTTGTTGATCACTTAATCATAGAGGATGATGTGGTTAAAGGTATTGCTTTACAAACTGGAGAAACATTTGAGGCAAAAACAGTCATACTGACCACAGGTACATATTTAGCAAGTAATATTTTAATTGGTAAAGAAAAAACGATTAGTGGTCCAACAGGAGATCCTACGACTTTTGGCATCAGCAAACAACTTAAAGATCTTGGTTTTGAGGTTCTTCGTTTAAAAACGGGTACGCCTCAACGCATTGCTAGAGATAGCATAGATTACTCTAAAATGATTCCACAACCCGGAGATAAGATCAAACACACATTTAGTTTTGATAATGTGTATTATGATCAAAACCCTCAAGAACTATGCTATTTAACACATACAGCACAAACAACTCATAATATTATTAATCTTCATCTTAATGAGTCTGCTATGTATAGTGGTCTTGCTGAAGGTGTAGGTCCACGTTATTGTCCATCAATTGAAGATAAGATTGTTCGCTTTAGTGATAAAGAACGTCATCAGTTATTCATTGAACCAGAAAGTGTTGAACTTGACGAAATGTATGTTCAAGGTTTTTCAACAAGCTTACCTCGTTATGTACAAGATGAAATGATTCGAACCATACCAGGACTTGAAAATGTTAGAATCATTCGATATGCTTATGCGATTGAATATGATGCAATTAATCCAACACAACTATATCCATCACTTGAAACAAAGAAAATTAAAAACTTGTATTGTGCTGGACAAATTAATGGAACAAGTGGATATGAAGAAGCTGCTGGACAGGGATTGATGGCAGGGATAAATGCTGCACTTTCTGTTTCAGGCAAAGAACCGCTCATTTTACAACGTCATGAAGCCTATATCGGCGTATTGATCGATGATTTAGTCACCAAAGGTGTACTTGATCCTTATCGGTTATTAACATCACGAGCAGAACATCGATTACTTCTTAGAAATGATAATGCAGATCTTCGCTTAAGAGATTATGGTTACCAAGTGGGTTTAGTCGACGAAGCTACATATCAAAGATTTCTTCATAAAAAAATTCAATTTAACGAGTTAGTCGCAAAAGCTGAAGAAACCAAAATTATGCCTAATAATATCAATAATCAGTATCTAGCCAGTCGTAATTCTGCACCTATTTTTGAAGCTGTCTCTGTCTCAGATTTATTAAAGAGACCCGAAATCGGTGTTGAAGATGTATTCCATTTTTTAGGTGACGATGTTAACGAAGATATTGTTGAACAACTTGAAATTAAAATCAAGTATGAAGGCTATATACAAAAAGCACTTCGAGAAGCTGAAAAAATGCAACGTCTAGAAAGTAAACAGATACCTGAGACTATTGATTATCGAATTATCAAAAATATTTCCTCTGAAGCAAGGGAAAAACTACATAAAATTAAACCCAAAACCGTTGGTCAAGCATCACGAATTAGTGGTGTCAATCCGGCAGACATTTCCGTTTTACTTGTTTATCTTGAATCGGGAGCGATGAATCGTGAACTTTAGTCAAGATTTATTTACGAGATTAGGTTTAACTATATCCGACGAACAATTAAAACAATTTCATAATTATTATCGATTTCTTGTTTCATACAATGAAATTACAAATCTAACACGTATCACAGATGAAAAAGAAGTTTATTATAAACACTTTTTTGATTCTTTATCACTAACGAATGTTATAGATTTTAAGTCGATTGTAACCGTATGTGACATGGGTGCTGGAGCTGGTTTTCCAAGTATACCCATTAAGATTCTTTTCCCACATCTCCATGTAACCATCGTCGATTCATTAGGTAAACGCATAACATTTTTAGAGCAGTTAGTTGAATTATTGCACTTAACAAATGTCAAACTTGTACATGATCGAAGTGAAACATTCGCAATAACACATCAACTCGCCTATGACTTGGTTACTGCGAGAGCACTGGGACATCTTTCATTGATTTTGGAGATGGGAACTCCGATGTTAAAGGTTAATGGATATTTTATCGCTCCTAAGGGATCTCACTTTGAAACAGAAGTCAGCGAATCAAAAAATGCGATTCAAACATTAGGCATGAAACTTATAGATATAAAACAATTTGATTTACCATATGATTATGGACAAAGAGCTAATCTTATACTAAAAAAAGAAAAACATATCAAGGGTTACCCAAGGCCATATTCTCAAATGATAAAAAAAGCCTTATAATAAATATAGAAAAAGAAGGGAGTGCCTCATGGGAAAAATAATTGCTGTTTCCAATCAAAAAGGTGGCGTTGGTAAAACAACGACAAGTGTCAATCTTTCAGCAGCATTAGCAGAACACGATAAGCGCGTCCTTTTAGTAGATTTCGACCCTCAAGCTAGTACAACTACCAGCTTAGGAATTAACCGTAGTATGTTATATTCGTCTATTAATGATGTTTTGCTTGATCAAAAAGGTATACAAGAAAGCATCATTCATTTACCTGAAATCAAAATTGATGTTATTCCAGCTACGATTGAACTGGCTCATGCTGAGGTCAAATTGGATCATGATGATCGAGAATATGTTCTTAGTCAAAAACTATCAGAAATATCTGATTTCTATGATTTTATCTTGATTGACTGTCCACCAAGTTTAGGACTTTTGACGATCAGTGCTCTCTATGCAGCTAATTCGGTTTTAATACCTGTTCAATGCCAATTTTTGGCTATTGACGGTTTGACACAGTTACTTAATACAATACGCATTGTTCAGAAGAAGATGAAAGTCAATCATAAAGTACTTGAAATTGAAGGTGTACTTCTTACCATGCTTGATAAACGAACCAAAGCGGGATGGGAAATTGTACATGAGATCAAAGATTATTTTAAAGAAGGTGTTTTTGATACGATCATTACAAGTAATGTTGCTGCTCAGGTTGCTCCGACTTACGGACTACCAGTTTTGACGTTTGCTCCGAAATCACCGGCAGCAAAACTGTACAAATCTTTAGCAAAGGAGATTGTAAGCAATAATGAGCGAAGAAAAGAAAGCTAGAACACTAACAGATCTATTGCATGAACATCATGTTGATGATGTGCTTGAAGGAGAAACAATTGAAGAGATTAGACTTGATGAGATTAAGCCCAACCCTTTTCAGCCAAGACGCATATTTGACGAAGAAAAAATCGATGAACTAGCACAATCAATTAAAGAACATGGTGTTTTTCAACCCATCATATTAAAAAAAGTTAAAACTGGATACATCATTGTTTCTGGTGAACGAAGATATCGTGCAGCCCTCAAGGTTGGACTAAGCACAATCCCTTCAATCATCCGTCAGTATGAAGAAGCAAAAGTTGCAGAAATTGCTCTTGCAGAAAACCTTCAAAGAGAAAACTTAACACCGATTGAAGAAGCGGAAGCCTATAAAATCATCATGAAAAGTTTAAAACTAACTCAAGTCGAATTGGCTAAAAAAGTTGGAAAAAGTCGCTCTCACGTTACGAACACCTTAGGGTTGTTAAATTTACCGATAGAAGTTCAAGAAATGTTGCTGACAAATCAAATTAGCATGGGTCATGCAAGATCATTAAGCAAACTCGAGGATCAAAAACAAATTATTAAACTTGCACATCGTATAGTCAGTCATCAATTGAGTGTTCGCCAAATCGAAGAACTTGCAAAAGTTGAAGTAAAAACAAACAAGATAAAAAGAAATACCGTAGCTAAATACAGTAAAGACGAAAAAAGACTTTCAGATAAACTCGGTTTAAAGGTTAAGATTGACGACAAAAAAATAGTTATTTATCTTAAGGATGCCACTCCTCAAGAGATTGTAGAAAGTATGATTAAGAAATGAAATATCAAATCGGAGACATAATTATTACTAAAAAACCACATGTTTGTGGAAATGATCATTGGAGTGTTGAACGCATAGGTGCTGAGGTAAGGATCAAATGCACGAAATGTGGTCGAGAAGTTATGATGTTAAAAATGGATTTTGATAAACGCATTAAGAATGTCATAACCAAACAATAAGCAAATCAATAAGACTTAAAAGATCAAGCCTTTGACCGTCTATATATATCATATATAAGGGTTAATTGGCTTTTTCATTTCATTATAAAAATGGTTTAAAACGTAAAAAGCATTTTTTGTCACGAAAGTTGTTGCTTTTTTGTAAATGATACGATAGAATATAAAAGCAAGCCCAAAAATGGAGGGGTAGCGAAGTGGCTAAACGCGGTAGACTGTAAATCTACTCCCTACGGGTTCGGCAGTTCGAATCTGCCCCCCTCCACCACTTATAAAAACGACCTTGTGGTTATGAGACAAAAAGTCTCCCAAAAATATTGACAAGGTCATTTTATAATGATAGAATGATTAAGCACGCCCGACACAGGGCATGTGAGAAGGTCTTTGAAAACTGAATGATGATGAGTGTATCGAGATTAAAAAAAAGAAGTAAAAAAAAGAGCTATTAACAAACAAACTATAAATTTATGGAGAGTTTGATCCTGGCTC
>CAZETB010000014.1:0-35891 GCA_964514865.1 uncultured Mariniplasma sp.
TTTGTCTATAGTGATTTTTAGATAAATAAATAGAATTTCCTATCAAATAAAAAAAGAGTGCTCTAAGAGCACTCGTCATATATATTATTTGTTAAAATGGGTAAACGTGTAGTCAATCCAGTATTGATATGACTCATTTTTCCTTAAAATACCACTATTTAAATACGGAAAATGAATGCCACCTGGTTCAAATTCACATTCAATAGCCAAGGATGAACGTACTCCATCACGATATTCAGATGGCAGTTGATCCGTTGAAGGAATATTGTGAGCAAACATAACAACCGCTGGATAATTTGAACTGACATCAAGTTGATAGTCTTGTTGATCATTCATAACGGTCACATGTCCGACCTCATGATCAAAGATCCATGTATGGTCAAATCCTCCAATGGGTGTCTTTGATAATTCTTCTAAAGGCTTTTCAATCGACTTAAGTTCTCTTAAGTCAAAAGGTGTGCCTTTTACCGAAGACTTACTGATTGGAATTAGATCTTCATTGAGTTCAACATAATGTGAAGCATCAATTTTGACGTGATGCTGATTAATCGTACCTTTACCATTCAGGTTGAAATACATATGATTGGTTACGCTACACAGTGTATCTTTTGTCGTATTTCCTTCAAATTGAATACGTAAACGATTGTTTTGATCAAGTATGTAATGAATGAACAGTGTTAAGTCTCCAGGATAATCTTCATCACCATCTGGACTAAATAACTTCCAAGTTACAACATCTTGAGTCTCTTCTTCTTTGATAGATACGAGTTCAAAATGACGGAAGCTAAACCCATTTTTACCACCATGAAGTTTAGTTGTCTCACCACCATGAGGTTTTACAGGATAACTCATTCCATCAATCTCATAAGATGGTGCAATCAATCTACCACCTGTTCTTCCACATGTCTTTCCATAGTAAAACTTCCCATTTAAGAAACCATCAAGATCATCGGGTCTAACAGTCATTTCTCTTCCATTAAATTTAAAAGAATATACAGATGCACCGTAATCAGCAAGAACAACTTCTACTTGTTCTCTTTTCATCGTTACTAAGGTGACATCTCCAACAGATGATGGTATACCATGTTCTACTTTAATCATGCTATCTCTCCTTATCTTTTTTATCTATAAATCCAATAGCGTTCGACGATGTTTCCATCTTCTTCGACCACTTCATTTTCTTTTATACCATGCGCTTTAAGAATAGTTTTTCTTGACGCTTCATTATCTTTGTTACACGTAATTAAAATGGGGTTAATACCTAATTGGTCACATATATGTAATGCTAATCTCAATTGTTCATGAGCATAACCCTTAAGGCGTTCTGATGGATGTATAGAATAACCAACATGCCCACTGACAAATAAAAGATCATCGTTAAGCACATGACGAATGTTGATTAAGCCAACAACTTGCTGATCTTTTTCTCTAACACACATATACTCAGAAGATATCACACGTCCTTCTGGTACAGTATCGTCATGTTTAAAACGTTCAAGATAAACTAGCCACGCTTCAACATCTTTAATTTCTTGAAGTCCGCATCCACCATGAAGTGACTCAAGTTGATCTTCAAATTTGTTCAAGTATGACTGAATCTGATCGATGTAGTCTTTTGAAGGTTCTACTAAATTAAGTTTTTCCATAATGCTCCTAAATTTGAATCCAATTCATATTGAAATAGTAATCGATCCCTAATACCGAAAATAAGGCAAACAAGATAAATGATCCGATGATAAAAATAAGTGATTGCCAGAAAATTTTCTTCCGATTGAGTTTCCCTTGTAGATAAAGCATATAGGACATGTATGTATGTACAACACATCCAAACAGTATAGCTAGAATCAAAATCACTTGTACCATAATCGATGGAAATCTAACCTCAATCAGAATAGATGGCAACAAGTAAATCACACAGATGGTATACGCCATCGTATAAAGTGCAAATCGTTTCGCTGATTGACCGAAATGAGATGAACTCACACGCTCATTTGGATTATTATTAATCGCCTGAAATATCTTTTTTTCATGTTCTAACATGTCTTTCCCCCATATGATATAGAAATAAATATTGGTGCGGTCGAAGGGATTCGAACCCTCACTCCGAAGAACTGCCGCCTGAAGACAGCGCGTCTGCCAGTTTCGCCACGACCGCGTACAATTCTTATTATACACGAACTATCTCTCTTTGACATCCTCTCAAAAAATAAATCCCGTCAGGGACGGGATCTTGTTTATGCTTTCTTTTTTGATTTCTTAGTTGAAACAGTTTTTTTATCAGCAAGTTGCTCTTGCTCTTCATTTTCTTTGATTCGCTCAAGTTCAACTTTGTCGTTTAACTCACCAAAATAATCAAGTGAAGCTTTGATAGTACCTGTCATAGGTACAGCTAATAAAACACCTGCAAAACCGAACACTCCTCCGAAGAATAATAACGCTGATAAAACTGCAAGTGGATGAATATGAACTTGTTTACCTAAAACGTTAGGTTGAATAATACTGCCTTCAAGTGCTTGTTCAACAAGTTGTAAAATAACGACAACAACCATGGCTATTAAAAAGATATTTCCTCCACCATTGAGTTGAAGTTCTAAATGTTTAGTGAGTAAGAAGACGAGTGGTGCCATCACACCAAGCCATGCCCCTAAGTAAGGAATGATATTAAATAAGCCCATGAGGGTTGCGAAAATAAGTGCATAATAAACTGGGAATGCTGGTACAAATAGTGAAAGGATACTTAGCGTGATGCCAAAGAATAGGAAGATAATAAGCATCATCAAGCCCTGTCCTTTGAAATAATTTCTAATAACAACATCACTTCGTTTTCCAAGTTCAATCACATGGGGTCTAATCTTTTTAGGTGCCACTTTTGCGATATTTGAAAAGATATATTCTTTTTCTCGAATTAAATAAAACATAAAGACTGGTGTTAAAACAAAAATCATAATGATGCCAAATAATGATGAAGCAAATCCTGATAAGGTAACAAGGATTGAACCAGCGAGCCCTAATATCCGTTCAATTGAAGCACCATTTTGTGTCATTTCAGTAATTAGATCTGTGACATCGCTACTTTCAAAATATGCCATGATAGCATTCATAATATCTTGAATAACACCTGATAAGCTTTCATTATCGATGTATGTCAAAAGGCTATCTAAAATGGATGACATTTGTGTAACAATGAAATAGATAGCAATTCCTAAGACACCAAGTATAAAGATAATGCCGATAAAGATGGCGATGATGATCGCGAAACCTCGTTTAATCTTTAACTTTTGATGGATAAATAAAGATAGTGGTCCAATAATAAAGCTCAAGAAAAATGCGATTATAAAGGGTATCAATACCGAGTTAACCGCGTTATATACACGAATCAATGAGTTTTTTGTTAAGAGTTGTAGAAAATATAATCCGACAATCGTAATTGTAATTAATGATACGATCAACAGATAGTGAATGAGTTTTTCTTTTGTCAACCATGGTTTATTCATCAAGCAATCCTCCATTTCGTTCTATTCTATTATACATGATGTTCTTTTGTTTGATGACTTGATATAATAGATTTATCTACACACCAAGGAGCATATATGTCAAAAATCATCTGTTTCTCTTCACGGTTATTAACCGAAGATCACGTTGAAAAACAATTTGTTAATACAAGATATCTCAATGGTTTTACTCAAAGAGGGTATAACACATTGATGTTAACCATGGATAATCCTAATCAGGAAGATATCTATAACTTATGTGATGGTTTCATCATCACAGGCGGTGATGATATTGACCCTCAAAGTTATCTAGAGGAGAATCAGGGATTATCAATTAATACACACTTTAAGATGGATCAACATGATATCTCAATCCTTGATTATGCCGTTAAATATCAAAAGCCAGTTTTAGGTATATGTCGTGGCTTGCAAATGATTAATGTCTATTTTGGTGGTACACTAAAACAAGACTTAGCCGAATTAAAAGACAAGCATCTATCCGTATCCGATCACCACATCATACATATAAAGAAAAACCAATATACTGCTTGGCAAGGCGATATATCGGTTAATAGTTATCATCACCAAGCGATTGATCGCCTTGGTCAAGGTTTACATGTTATCGGTTTTCATGAAGATGGAATCATTGAAATGATCATGCATCAAACATATCCGATGCTAGCTTGTCAGTGGCACCCTGAGATAATGCCAGAATCTATATATACAGATGAATTATATCAAGCATTCATTCATCTTGTTGAAACTTCACTTACTTAAGCGATGCTACAAATCTTTCTTGAAGATCTTGATGAAGTTTAACCATGACATTCCTATCAACTTTACATACTTTTCTATCATATGTTAAAAATCCATTAACTTCATTTTCAACATCGGTAACCTGTGTATAGACCAAAACCGATAGTCCTTGATCGATTGCAGGAAATACTTCTTTTTCATAGAGATGGATCAGTGCTTCTTGAAAGACTGGCTGTTCTAGAAAGACTTTATATCCAAAAGCTGGACCATCTTGATAACGATGTCCATCAAGAGGTAGACTATATCCACCAAACTCTGTCAATGCTAAGATACGTTTCTTAGCATTTTTCTTTTTGAATTTAATCTTTTTAAAATAAATATGTCTGCTATAAAAGTCACCCACACCTTGATCTGCCCATCCACTTGCATGGTCAATCAAGCGTGTACTGTCGATAGATCTAATGATTGAAGTGATACGTTTTGAATCAAATTGCCCCCATGCTTCATTAAAGGGCACCCACACAGCGATGCTGACAACGTTTTTTAGTTCTTGTAACATCGTGTTTAAATCTTTTTCATATAATGCTCGGCCTTCTTTGTTTTTTCTACCAAAAATACGATACCATCGATCGTTGAGATGTATATTCATTAAACCTAATGCACCATGAAACATGATATCTTTTCGTTCACTTCCGCTTACCATATCCTGCCATACGAGCATGCCTAAACGATCACAATGATAATACCAACGCATAGGTTCTATTTTAATATGTTTTCTTAACATGTTAAAGCCAAGTTTTTTCATGGCGATAATATCATCAATCATCGCTTGATCAGAGGGTGGTGTTAAAAGGCCATCACTGTAGTATCCTTGATCAAGTACACCGGATTGAAAATAGGGTTCATTGTTTAAATAAAAACGCATGATATTATTTTGATCTGGTTTCATGGTAAAACTTCTCATACCAAAATAGCTTCTAACAACATCGTTTTCAACTTCAATTTCTATATCATAAAGCTTTGGATTCTCTGGTGTCCATGGATAAAATGAATCAAGCTTGATGTCACCTTGTTGATTCATTAGTAAAGTTTCAATCAATAAAACATTTTGATGATATACTTTTACCTTCACATCTGCAGGTTCTGATAGTTGTACTGAGATATGAACTTTGTGGTCATCAAACAGTGGGGTAATTGTTAGGTCTTTAATGTGTATTTTTGGTAAAGATTCAATCCATACAGTTTGCCATATGCCCGATTGTGGCGTATACCAAATGCCTTGATGATCAAGGCGTTGTTTACCTGTTAAATGATAGGATGTGTCAGATACATCTTGAACTCTGAGTTTAATATCAAGATGTTCATTCTGAATGAATGGGGTTAGATCAATTGAAAATGGGGTAAACCCACCGACATGATGGCCTGCATGCTGATCATTAATCCATACATCACATATCTGATCAACAGCACCAAAATGAAGGATGGTTGTATCTTTGATAAAGCCTTTTTCAAATGTTAAAGTTTTATGATAAAAGATGTAATCATCAGGATATATAATCTCATTAATTCCTGATAAAACACTTTCAGGTGAAAAGGGGACTTTGATGTGACGATCATAAGACGTTATGTGTTCTTCTTTTAATATTGCAAAATCCCAATAACCATTTAAATTGAGATATGAATCTCTTTTTAATTGTGGTCTTGGATATTCAGTTAACGTTTGATTGGGTAAATCTTGGGCATATGTTGTTAGTAATTGATTCATCGTTACCACCTATTTCTTACTTTTTCTGCAAAACCAAAGATGTTATCAATTTGAACTCTTTCATCATTGATCACAACAAAACCTTTAAAGATTCCAAATACTTGATGCGCATCTTGTCCTAAGATAACATAATTGATTTTTGTTTGATGATCATAAATGGGTTCAAATATCAGTTGAATGTTCTTTTTGGTGTCATGGATTTGCCATGTTGATACATAGTCTTGGGGTATGTCAAAGGTAATATCATCCATCTTATAACCCTTACCATCATAATAGATCATGTTTTCGGTTGCTTGTGATGTATCACCAAAACCATATCCTAAATTTAAACCAAAAAGTTTTCCGTTTGATATGGTTCCTGATGCTGAACTCCAATACCACGTATTATCGTATGGCCACACTCCTCTGCCCCAGTCTAAAACACCGTACATATCGGAAACATCATAACGTTTGTCATCTATCACGAAATACCCTTTAGCTTTAAGATGATTGAATTTTTGATTGTAATAAAATTGCTTAGGTTTTTTAAATGGTATCACGATGGCCATCATATCTTCATAACTCTTTTCAAGTGTGATATCAACTTTGATGTTTAAATGATCTTGATTGTCACCATATGCTTGTATTCTAACGTGATTAATTTCATAATCAAAATCAACTTTCATGGTTTTGTTTTGGAAAGATACACGTCCATCAAAACTCTGGTGAGGCATACCTAATCGACCTCTTGGAAACATAAAGAAAGTTGAAAAATCATCTTTTTTACCTTTTTTAAAATCAAAAAACTGGATACCTGAAACACCCATATATCTATTATCTGCTAACGTTAATGATAGACCATAATCTTTGTTTCCAATAAAGAAATAATCCCATTCCTTAATGCGCATGCGAGAGGTTTTAATCAATTGACTGTGATACATAATCATAGGTCTTAAACTATAACCAACTTCGATCAATCTACCGCGATGATTATGAAGATGATGGGGATATCTCATTTCATGCTGCATGCTCATCACCTTGTTTTTTTAAGTAACGATAGACAAAGAAAAGAGGAATTGCAGCAAATATAGCAACAACAGATCCTGCTAAATAAATACCTGGCGTTGGTGTTGATTGAAGAACACCAAATGAGTCGACATAGGTCAATGCACTATTCTTAATTACGATAGAACCAATCATAGGTCCAACAACCATAGGAACCATGATAAAGAATATCATACGAATACCTGAAAAAACACCAACATGTGTTTTAGGAATCAAATCTCTTCCCATGGCATTAAGAATAACCATGCTGACCAAGTATGATCCCATCATTAAAACACCAAAGATGAGTGTGAATATAAACGTTAATGTCATGTTATCTTGCACGGTGATACCTAAGATATACATCACAAACATGCCAATGATATAACTGATCACAGATCCAATTAAGAACCGCTTTTTGCCATAGCGATCAACCAATCTTCCACCTATAATACTGACAACAGATGCTAGAGTTAAGACACCTCCCAGTAAAATCACGTAATCTGTCATACCAATATAAAATTCAAAATAAATAATAAAATAAGGAATGAAAACCTGTTGAGCGATACCTAAAATCGATACAGCTGCAAAGACAATGTAAAGCATACTGTTATTTTTAATGGTTTGCCATTTAAAACCATAAATTAAATCTTTGATGTAGTGAGATTCTTTTTTCTCAATGGCTTGATCCTTAATTAAGAACAAACCTAAGATACCTGATGCGATCACAATAACACCAATGATTAAAAAGAATTCTTTCCACATTTCTCTTTGTGTGAATGAATCTAGAACACCAAAGACAACTAGCATACCTAATAATGGCATGGTGGCAATTAATCCTTCAGCTTTTCCTCGATTCGTTGGATGTGTAACATCGGTTACCCATGCTTGAAAAGCAGCATCATTTGCTGTGGAACCGATAAAAGTCATCACACAGTCCATCGCAATAATCAACCAGACGGTTGCCATAATTACATTGGCATTTGGTAAAAGGTTGCTAACAAAATCTTGATTGATATATCCAAATGAAACGATCGATAATCCCCACACCATATAACCAACTGTCATGAAGATCTTTCGTTTCCCAATTTTATCAGAAAGTGCACCCATGGTTAAGGTTGCTACAGTTGCCACAATCGCACTGAGTGCCACCATGGTAGCAATCGCTGCAGAATCATACGTGACTGTTTTATAAATATACACATTTAAATACATGTTTTCTATGGTCCATGCCATCTGACCAATCAGTCCAAAGATGACAAATATTGTCCATACTCTTCCAGGTAATCGTTTTGTTTCCATAAGTACCTCTTTATCGTATTGTTTTATGTTTAGTATAGCATAAGCTATGCTCTTTTGTTGTCTTTTATTGATGTCATCATGTAAAACAAGGTAGTCCCCCCAACTACCTTGTGTTTACTGATGAAAAAATCAAAAGGACTTAAAATGTTAGCGATTGTAAATAGGTGAATGCGTTTTGATAAAGCCATTCTGAGCCGAAATCAATCGCGCCATTGACTTGAGCAAATACAACATCTTTATTTTGATATTGTAATGCTAAAGCTTCAGTAAGTGCTTGTCCATTTGTTGTGACAGCTAATACTTCTTGACTCATATTCTTGTTTTGGTATTCATAGAATCTTGCGTTTTGTGGAAGATTTCCTGACATTTCAGTCCAACCTCTTGCAGAAATATGAACATCGAATGTGTTATTGATATAAGCAACTGCAGCATGTTGATCCCAAGGTCTTCCTAAATCAACTGATCCAGCGGGAACGCCTTCTTCAAAAATGAACTGATTGTTATAGAAGACATAACCATATGTGATCAGTGCTGAACTCGATACATTGTATCCTTTATTGGTTGCAATCACGCCCGTTGAACGTGCTAAATTCTTAATCACTGAGTTTTCAAAATAAGCAGGTCCACCATTTCCAAAGATATAGTCAACAACACCTTCAATATAAACATTCATATAGTATTGTCTTCCTGATTTTGCATAAAGTGTATCTTGATAACCCTTGAAGTTAACATGGTCAAAGATCACTTGATCAGCTTCAGTAACAAGTGCAACACCTTGTTTATCACTGATCGTTGATTGATTGTAATCAAAATCATTTTGGAAAGTGATTTGTTTTGCCATGAAACCTTTTGCTGAACTCTTAATCGAAACTGTTGCTGATCCTTGTGTTCCCCAATTTGAACCGTTTGGATTCTTTAATCCAGAAGCTGCATCATATGTGATGATGGTTTGATCTTGGCTTTCACCAACCATGGTGAGATAAGGTACGGTAACCGTAATCTTTTCACGATATGTTCCATCATGGATATACATCACTTTAGGTGTTGTTTCTGAATATGCTTGATTTACTAAATATTGAAGTGCTGATTTAACTGTTTTAAATGTGGGTCTTCCACCAACAACTAAACCATCGATGCCAACGTGATCTAAATCTACAGCTACATTAACAGTCGTTGGATTAGTTGTATCTAGTTCATGAACATGAATGATGATATTGACCGGTGTAAATGTTTGATATGTAATGGTGAGTTGGTAAGTGCCAGCTTGACTGAATGAGACTTGTGAATCATCTACCGTGTACTCAGTTGAACCAAGTTTGAGTTCGTTTCCATCATCTAAGATTGCATAAACGTAAAGATCAGTTAAGTCGAGTGATGATCCGATAGCATATGTTTGTTTCATCAATAAATCATTTGCTACGATGTGTGTGACAGAAACAACATCTACAGTGAAACTCTTACTATATGTCTTATATTCAACATATATCGTATAGGTGCCTGATTGATTCTTTTGGTAAGCTGTTGCATCTACCGTATAATCAGTGGCTAGCAATTCAACACTTGAACCATCTGAGAAATTTGCATAGACTGCCAATGAACTTCAATCGAGATCTTCACCTAATAAATAATATTTTTTAATCGATGCAGTAGAAAGACTCATACCAGTTTCTGTGACGGGTCCTTCATTATCAAACTTGCGAAGTAATGTATCATTAACGTGTTTAAAGAATGTTTGGTTAAATCCACTTGCCTCGAACCATGCTAAAGTGATTTCTTGTGTTGATAAACCCGTGCCATCAGGAACAGCTACAGGTGTACCTGCAACTTGAAATACGGTTGTTTCTTGATGATAATACATATTTGTAACCGTTTGGGTTGAACCACTAGGTAAATTACCTGCTCCCATCTTCACGGTTTGTGTACCTGAATTTTGTTGAATGTTACTGATAAAGACATAATCTGCAATCAGTTCTGAACCTGAAATGTTTGTTCCTAAAACAGAACCGACATTCTTTGCAGACTCAATAAGTCCTTTAACAACAACTTGTCTGACGTTAAGTGTAATACCTGCAGAGTTTAAACGACCCATGATGGCACCCGCTGCTTGATTAGGCGCTTTAACTTTCGATTCAAAATAAACATTTTCGACATCGATTGTAACCGGCTTACGTGCAGCACCAATGAGACCACCCACATAAGCGTTACCTTCAATCCAATGATTTTCGTCATTGATGACTGTGATATTTCTTAGATAAATGGTTTTTCCAGTAACTTCAGTGATCACATCACCAAACAGTAGAGCCGCATATGAGCCTGTATGAATAACAGATACATTGTAGAATGTGATATTTTCAAAACGTGATCCGCCTTGTGCAAATGCGGAAATGAATGCTGAGGATTCAGATGTACCTCCACCATTGTGAATACTATCTGCGAATGTGACATTCTTAACAATACTGCCACTTATTACTTCTTTAAATAAGAAACCCATCTTATTTCCTGATGCATTGATGACTGCACCTCTAATGGTATAACCATGTCCATCAAATGTACCTTGAAAAGCTAGAGAACTACCAGTAAGTGTTTGTCCTGTCATATCGATATCATTCATTAAATGAACTTCACCGGTTGCTCCATTAGTAATAAAATTGAGTACATCTTCTGCTGTGTAAAGTAATGTACCTGAAGGAAGTTGAACAGCAAGTTCAAAACGCGCATATAAATCTTTGTTTCCTGTTGAACCTACTTCGATTTCTGAAATGAGGTTTCCCCCAGTTTCACTATCATACCAACCTACAAAATTATAATCAGTTAAGGTTGCTGTTTTAAGTGTAGGAGACGATGTGATATTAAATGTAAGATCACCTGTTTCTGACAACACTGCAGCATCTGGAATATGGTATGTCACGTTATATGTGATGATTTGAAAAACAGGTTTTAATGTGATATTTTGAGTGATTGCTTGTGTAAAATTAAATACAGTTTCAGGAGTTTGTTCCCATTGCATAAACTCATAACCAAGTTTTGTTGGTTCTGTTGTAGGCATACTTGCTATTTCATTTTCATAGATGGTTTGAGTTTGAAAAACAGAACCTTCTGCATCTTCAAATGTCACCGTGTATGTGTCATCTTCTTCCCATGCTGCATAAAGTGTTATATTTGCTGTAACAGTATCTCTATCAAAAACCCAAGCATTTTGTAGAAGTTCATCTTTATACCAACCCAAGAATGTATAATGTACTTTCGTTGGATCATTTGGTTCGGTGATCAAACTGTTAGCATCAACTGTAACAGGATCAAGTGTTGATCCACCATTACTTTGAAATGTCACCTGATAAGTAACAACTGCCGCTTCTGCCTTAACAGTCACTTGATAGGTTAATGTCTTTTGAAAATCTTTTGTTGATATGGTTGCCGTTAACGTGACAATTGCGTCACCTTCAGTAGCAGTTGGCCGATTGACAACCCCATTATTCGAGATAATTTCTACATGATCAGATGACCATCCAATCGTGAACGCAATACCTTCAACGGTTACATTCTGAGGTAACTGCATATCATCTGTGACCTCTGAAGGTAATTGGATAACGCTTTGCTAAATTAACTCATCAAGATTGATATCATCCTCTTGACAGCTCACAACAAAAAGTGAGACAAATAAAACAAATATCATTAAAACTATTTTTTTCACTTTTTCACCCCAACACGCGTACATGTAAGCGCTTTTAACTAAAATATACTGGTATAAACATGATATGTCAATGATTTTTGATTGTTTTTGTTGTTATTTTGCACTCCGTTTATTATGCCATTTTTTTGTCTATTTTATTGGTTTTCTGTGCGTTATTTTGGTAAATGGATAGCTGTGAAAATCAGTGATACCATCTTGTATTAATACATAGATTAGGTTATACTAAAATCAATATTGTGCATATGCACATAAAAAAGGAGATCTCTATGTCACGACCAAAGCGGCTGCGCCGCGTGTGTTTTTTACCTGAACATACATCATTCGGTGTCAAAGATGTTATTTTAGAAGGTGTTGAAACCATCACCATGACCGTTGAAGAATACGAGACCATACGTCTTATTGATCTTGATGGATTCGATCAGGAAAAAGCTGCTATGACACTTGACATCTCCCGCGGTACCTTACAGCGTATTTATCATAAAGCTAAACGTAAAGTTGCTGAAATGCTTGTCTGTGGAAAACAACTTATCATCGATAAAGGCGACTATAGAATGTGCGATCATCCAGAACATGAACACGTAAGACCTTGTCAAAATAATGAACAGGATGCGAAAAAAGAATGAAGATCACTGTACTCGTTGAAAATACAACCGAAAATCCCAACTTGTCAGCAGAACATGGTTTATCGCTTTATATTGAAACGGAGCATCACTACATTTTATTTGATGCTGGTGATTCTAGTCTCTTTGAAGAAAATGCTAAAAAACTAGGAATTGATCTATCTTTAGTCGATACATTTATTCTGTCCCATGGTCATCATGATCACGGTGGTGGATTAAATCGATTTATTGAAATTAATGATCACGCTATGATTTATGCACATCAAAAAGCATTTGATCCCCACTTCTCAAAAAGAGGAAATGACTACGTCAACATCAGTATTCCATTTCCACATCACTTAGGTGATCGATTAGTGTTGATTCAAAATGATGTTGTGATCGATAAAGAACTTTATATCTTCTCAAAAATTACAGGTGATCGTTTTTATCCACAAAGCAATAAAAACTTGTATATGGATGATGACAACCGTTTAGCTCGAGATGATTTTAATCATGAACAACATGTGATCATCACCGAAAACAAGTCACATGTTTTAATAGCGGGTTGTGCTCATCATGGTATGCTCAACATCATCAATGAAGTACAACATTATTTGAATAAACCTCTGAAAGCCGCCGTTGGTGGACTTCATATGTACAGCCGGTCTACAGGAATCAGTGAGTCACCAGAAATCATCTTCCATATTGCTCAATGTCTTATGTCAACAAAAGTCCCACTATACACCTGTCATTGTACAGGCGAACAAGCTTATCTCATCCTTAAAGAAACGATGAAGGATCAGATCAACTATGTGAGAACAGGTTCAAGTTTAATACTATAAAAAGCGGCTCATGATCATACAATTGATCGATGAGCCGTTTTATTTATCTTTTCATGTGTTTTTTATATAAATCTTTATGATAATATAACTGTTTATCTGCTTGATTGACAAGATCATCTTTAAGCATGGTGTCTGTTGGTATACATGATGCCGTACCGATGGATAGTGTCACACGTTCACTAGATTCAAACTCGTGGTTCAATTCATCAATACCACATTTGAGTCGTTCAACATAGGCTTTTATATCATCTGCTTTATACTTTGGTAAAAGCATAATAAACTCATCACCACCATATCGAGCTACAAAATCATCTGGTTGTTTCTGTTGGTACAAATATTTAGCAACCTTTTTAATGACTTCGTCACCTACCAAATGGCCATATTGATCATTATACGATTTAAAATTATCTACATCTATCATCAAAACAGTTAATATATCCTTTTCGATAAGTGCATTATTCCAGTATTTATCATACATTTCATCATAGAGTCTTCGATTAGGGATACCGGTTAAACCATCTTGTTCTGATAAATTTTTAAGTTTTTGATTGAGTTCCGCTAATTGAATAGTCTTCGTTGCATTTCTAATCGCAATCGCTAAATACGATGCGAGTGTTTGCAGTAAGTCTTTATCATTATCGGTATATGCGTTCTTCTCTTTCGTTTGAATACTAAATACACCGATGACATCACCTTCGACTAAAAGTGGTGCATACATTGCAGAATACATCAAGTCACCTCTGGTTGCTGCTAAACCCTCAATATATTTGAGATATTCTTTTTCAATATCATTAATCTTAACAGTTTGTTTATTGAGATAACACCAGACACTCCAACTCTTCTTGTTATCAAGCGATAACGTAAAGCTATCCAAGTATTTCCCTTTTTCAATGAAGAGATCAAAACGTAATGCATTCTCTTTTTCATCAAACAACCCTACACCTAAACTTTCAGCACTCATTAATAAATTGACATTTTCATAGAGTTGTTCAAAAATATCGGATAGCTTATGTGTGGATGTCATAGATTGTCCAATATCACTTAAGACGTGCATCTGTTGATAACTTTTTCTAAGTTCATTCGACAGCTGACGATAAATCTTCGTTTCTTCCATCGAAGCCGATAATTTAGCTTGGAATTCAATACTTTTAATACGTTCTAGACGTCTATTTTCTTCAACTGCTTTACTTGCTTTATAATAGGCTTTATAGTGCTTGTAAGCCTCTTTTTCTTGATCGATACGATCATAAAAAAGCGCCATTTGTTCATGAATGCGTGCACATAGTTCATTCATATTGATTTGTCCAGCAACCTTATTCGCTTTCAAGAGAAAACTTTCAGCTTGACGATCTTCACCAATCATTTGTTTGGTTGCAGCTAATTCTAAATAAATACGGAAAAGAATATATAAGTCTTTGACTGCTTCAGCGAGTTCAGCACTTTGTTTAAGAAAGTTTTTACTAAGTTCATAGTTTTGATGCATCTGATGCAATTTTCCAAGGGAGAAATAACTGTGAGCTAAAAGTAGTGTTTTATGATGTTCTTTTCCATATAAAACTGCTTTATTGATATATTTTTCAGCTTGATCGGGTTCCTGGAGACTTAGAAAAATATTGCCAATATTAAGATTTGCAATAGCTTCTCCGTAGGTGTCTTCAATTTGAATCGTTTTTTCTAAGCTTTTTTGATAATACTCAAGTGCGACTGGATAATTCTTTAAATCTTCATGAAGTGTTCCCATGTTGTTTAAAATCATCGATTCTAACTCGTCAAAACCTAGATTTTGGGCGATATTTAATGCGTTATCATAATGTGTAATCGATTTATCAAACAATTCCAAATTAACGTAAACATTGCCTAATCCAATAAGTGCATCGGTTTTAATATAGGCATCATTAATGTGATCTGATATTTCTAAACCTTGTGTTAAGTACTCAATAGCCTCGTTATAGTTACCATTAATCCATTGACAGCGTCCAATACGAACATTGCTTCTAGCCTCATGTTTCTTAAAACGATATTTTTTTGATAATTCAAGTGCTTCCATCGATAAATGAAGAGCTTCATCAACATCTTGTTGTTCTGCAACTGCAGCTCGATCGAGTAATGATTCAATATATTCAAGGTTTGAAGTCTCTGTTTTGTTGATTACGTTCATCATATCACCTCGCCTAAATCATAGTCATATATTTTGAAGACATAAAATGACTTATATCTATTTTAGATGAACGATATAAAAATTACAATTGAAACTGGTTACATTTATCATATTTAAGATAATCTTAAGAAACAGATGTTGTTGACGTCAATTAAATGTAAGAAAAAACCCTTCCGATTGAAGGGTTAATATTTTAAATCTCTATTTATGCTTTTTGAAGTGCCAACAATTCATCAATGACTTTATTGGCATCACAGATATAACTGATGTGCGCCACATTAAAGATAGGTGCTTCGGGATCATTGTTGACAGCAATAATCATCTCTGATTGATCCATACCAGCTAAGTGTTGTACTGCACCACTAATCCCTAAAGCAACGTATCCTTTAGGTCTAATGGTTTGTCCTGTTTGACCAACCAAACGTGATTTAGATGTCACTCTCGCATCCACAACAGCACGTGATGCTGCCACTTCTACATGACAGTTTTCAGCAATCTTTAGTAAATCTTCAAATTTGGTTTGAACTCCTCTACCAGCAGCAATCACGAATGGTGCTTTATCAAGTTCAATCTTTTCTACTTCATTAGGTGTAATCGATAAAATCTCTACAGGTGACTTCTCCTTGACGTTTGGCTTCACATCAATCACTTCAAATAAAATTGAGGGCTGTGACTTAATCGCAAATACCCCTGGTCTTACAGTCGCCATTTGTGGTTTGTAATTTGTACAAAGGATGGTTGCAAATATATTACCACCAAGAGCTGGACGAGTTGCTTCTAAAAGGAACCCTTGATCGCTTTGCAAGAATTGTAATAGTGTCGCATCTGCAGTTAATCCTGTATGAAGACGTGCTGATATTCTAGGAGCAAAATCTCTTCCCATCAAAGTAGAGCCAATGAGAAAGACATCGTATTCATGTTGATTTAAAAATGACATGATGTTTGAACTGTATAAGAACGTATCATAATACTTAAGTGAATCATCTAGTATCTGATAGAACTTAGATGCACCAGCATCTTTAACTTTTAATAGATCCTCATCTGACAGATGAGAACCTACATAAAGCGCATCAACTGTAACTTCTTTCATTTCTTTCGTTTGAGTTATGACTTCTGAAATCAGTTCTAATCCAACCGGATGAAGACCTTTAGTATTACCTTCTAGAAAAATAAGTATTTTGTTCATCTTGTGCCTCCTACTTGATGAATGAGAGAATTCTCATTGCTGCTTCTTTAGGTTCGATTTCAATCGGACTAGAGCGTTTAATAACTTCTTTGGTATATGTCTTTTTAACCTTTGTCGGTGATCCTTGTAGGCCGATTTCTTTTTGGTCAACGACGATACCATCAACACCAATAATATGAACCTTCTTGTTTTCAATATGCATCGCTAAATCTGCCTTCATCAATCGTGGTGTATTCATAGACTTAACCGTAGTGATTAAGCATGGCATACTGACGGATAGGTGATGTGTTTCTTCTTCATACTTCTTTTCAACAATTAACTTGTTATGTTTCATTTCAATAATCTTTGAAACATGTGTCACTTGGGGAATATCTAGAAATTCTGCAACTTGAGGTCCAACTTGTGCTGTATCACCATCGATAGCTTGATAACCTGCGATGATAAGATCATAAGGCAATGTTTTAATCATGCTGGATAAAATATTTGATGTTGCCCATGTGTCTGATCCTGCAAACTTACGATCCGTTAATAAATACCCTTCATCAACACCACGCGCATAAAGAGAGTAAATCATCTGTTCAGCTTGGAGTGGACCCATGGTGATGACAGTAACGTTTCCACCATAGCGTTCTTTAAGCACAAGTGCTTCTTCAACGCCTGCTAAATCATCTGGATTGATAATTGATGGAACACCTGATCTAATCAACGTATTCGTAATGGGATCAATTTTTATAATTGAAATGTCTGGAACTTGCTTAACTAAGACTAGAATGTTCATGCGTTAATCACCTTACCTGCGATAACCATCTTTTGTACTTCAGATGTTCCTTCATAAATTTCTGTAATTTTTGCATCACGATAATAACGTTCAATTTCATAATCTCTGATATAACCATATCCCCCTAGTAATTGAATGCATTGATCCGTGACTTCGACAGCGATGCGTGAATTATAAAGTTTTGCCATTGCTGCACTCATCGAATATGAAATACCTTGATCTTTATCTGAAGCTGCTTGATATAATAGTAATTTACCAGCTTCAAGCTTAGTCTTCATCTCAGCAATCGCAAACTGTGTGTTTTGGAAATCAGCAATACGTTTGTTAAACTGTTTTCTTTTCTTGATATAGATTAAGGCGCGTTCAAAAGCACCCTCTGCAATACCAAGTGCTTGTGCTGCAATGCCAATACGACCACCATCAAGTGTTTGCATAGCTATTTTGAATCCCATACCCACTTCACCTAGAAGATTTTCTTTAGGTACTTTGACATCTCTTAAAATAAGTTCGCATGTTGATGAACCACGAATACCTAATTTCTTTTCTTTGGGCCCCACAGTAAAACCTTCGAAATCTTTTTCTACGATAAATGCTGATATGCCTTTAATACCTTTAGTCGCATCTGTCATAGCGAAGATGATATAAATATCTGCATAACCAGCATTGGTGATAAAAATCTTATTTCCAGTTAAAACGTAATGATCACCATGATCAACTGCTTTTGTTGTCTGCATAGAAGCATCTGTACCCGCGCCAGCTTCTGTTAGACCGAATGCACCAAGGTATTCACCTGAGCATAATTTTGGTAAAAACTTTTTCTTTTGTTCTTCAGTACCAAATGCATCAATCGGATGTGTACCTAATGAAGTGTGAGCAGATAAAATAACTCCTGTTGTTGCACAACTTTGTGATAAGATTCTAACAGCATCAACATATGCTTTAGTTGTTGAACCCATACCTCCATAAGTTTGAGAAAAAGGAATACCCATTAATCCATGTAAACCCATTTGCTTAACTGTATCTGCAGGAAAGGTTTCTTCTTCATCGATTTGATGCGCGATAGGTTTAACAAAACGGTTTGTGAAATCGTTAACTGCATCGATATATAGTGAGTAGCTCATCGTGGTGCCAATACGATTGCGTAACCTTTAACAACCGTTTCCCCTTTCTGATTAATAGCTTCTGTGGTTAGTCTTACACGGTTCTTTTCAAGAATAATTTCTTCAACCGTAACAGTTGCTGTAATCGTATCATTGAGATAAACTGGTTTTACAAATTTGCTATCCTGTTCAAGAAAGATCGTGCCATTACCTGGTAGATACATGCCTAGTACCGTTGAAAAAAGCGCGGATACAAGGCCACCATGTACAATGCGGTTTTTAAACATTGTCTGTTCTGCATAGACTTGATTGATGTGAACAGGGTTTAAGTCTCCGGTTATACCTGAAAACAAAATGACATCAGCTTCTGTCAAGGTCTTGGTGAAAGAAGCTTTTTGTCCGACAAAAAGTTCATGAGCTGTTTTACCCATTTTAGTCGTCTCCTTTTTATTAATATGAATATTTGTTCGCTTTAATTATAGTATACTCTTTTTTAAATAAAAGAGATACTTTTTTTCTTGAAAACGGTTTTATTAAGGGATTTTCTTTAAATAATAATCAATATTTAACTATTAGTAAAAATAAAAAAATATTTCATGAAAATATCCATGAAATATTTCAATAAACAATCACTCATGTTTTTTATTGAGATATGTTTAAGGCGTATAGGAGTTCGTCTCTTAAGACAACTTCTTCTTTCTTATGAATTTCAACACCTTTAGTCAAACTCTCTTTATGAAATCCTAATTTTTCCATCAAACGATAAGATGAGGTGTTTCTTGAATCACAATGAGCAATCACTTTTTTAGGATGATAAAGTTTAATCATTTCCTCTTTATGTGCCAAAGCTGCCTCATAGGCAAAGTCTTGCCCGTGATAATTCCTGTTAAGAATCCAACCCATTTCTGCGACTTGAAAATCATCTTGAAAGTGAATAGATACAGCACCAATGACATGAGAATCATATACGATAGCATACTCAAAATGTGTTTGAGGCACTTCTTCTTCATATAATATGACACTTTCGATGAATGTTTTAGTTTCATCGATTGTATTGGGTCCATATAACGTGTATTTAGTAACTTCTGGATCTGATGCATAAGCATGTGCATCATCTAGATTGCTCATCAAAAATGATCTTAATATAAGTCTTTTTGTGATAATATCTTTCACATCTGAACCTCATCGTCTAAAGTTTGTAACTCTTTTACAGATTCATCTTTCGTGATTGATCTTCCTATGATTGCAACAACCAAACCTATGATTAAACTCGCATCCGCATATAATCCTACACGATTTGCATTAGTATATATTTGAGTTTTAGCATCGTAGTATTCCCATGTTTCAGTTAGAGTTGGTTGATCTCCTAAGGGAGGAAGATCAATATGTGCCATTAAAAACTCAATCATATTTAAAGTGATTGTCATGAGAATAAATAAAGTACTTATTGATAAGACAATCTTGCTTTTTGTATTTATACGTTTATGAGGTGTCGTTAAGATCATGAGATAATTTGCGATTCCTAAACATACACCAGTCATACCAATCCATATAAAATAGGAAGCATTTAATTCAGTTAATGATTCGTAATATGGTAAATCATTAAGAATAAAGAAAATAAAAAGTATGGTTGCTGCCATGAAAAAGATAAGCGATAACATACCTATCTTATGTTTTAAAATAAACGTTTTGATCATCGTGTGAAACCCCCACTATATGTTTTCTTTTGAATTATTATACCATGTGAGGCGGATTAACAAAAGAGAATATTGAATTAAGTTTCACTGATAAACTGCCAATAAACACCTAACCGATCAACCAAATATCCATAATATGAAACAAATGGTTGTTCAGATAAGTCACTGATGACTTTTCCACCTTCTTTTAGTAAATCCCAAGATACTTTCATTTTGTCCTTATCATTAGAAAGAACTGTGATGGAGACATTATTCCCTTGAGTAAAATGAAAATCAAATCCTCTGGGTGTATCGGAAAACATGACTTTAGATCCAAAAATTTCCATTTCAGCATGCATGATCAAGTCTTTAATCTGCTCTGGTGCTTGATAGTTAGGATCATCTTTGTACTCTCCATATGTTAGGATGTGAGGATTCTTTGTTTGAAAAACATGTTGATAAAAACTTAAAGCTTCTCTCGCGTTTTCATCAAAATTTAGATAACAAATAACTGACATAATATGATTCACCTCTTTTTTCCATCATATACCAAACGCAATTAATTTACCAATCACAAGACTTGGCATAAGAAAAAGTCCTTTACGTATTACGCAAAAGACTTTCTTTTTGTTATCTATAATCTTTATTTCGTGTAAATCTCAAGCACACTTAACTGATCATTGATTTCTTTGAAATAGAGATTGTTTGCTTTTTTGAGTTCTTCAAAAACCCATAAAACAAGTTTTGGATCATCTATAACAGAAACCTTGTATTCACTATAGGCACTTTGTTTAAGATCAAACGATAGGTTTAATTGACCACGCTCTTTCGCATATCCAATCTTAGGTGTTTTATTTTCAACGAGTGCGTAATAAACATCATCTTTTTTAACGAGACTTAAGTACCCTTCTTTGCCTTCAAACATGAACTTGCATAAATATTTCATCTATGACACCTCCTTTAATCATTCGAAGAATCAAATGACTACTCAACGTACGAAGTTAACACTGACATCAAATGAAACACTCGCTGCATTCTTACTAACGGTAATGGTGTATATCGAATTGTTTCTATTCACATACGTTGAATTAGTAATGGTAATGGTTACACCAAGACCAGCTACAACTTCATTTGCTTTAGCAGTAAATGCATTAGCTTTAACCGTGTTGCTTGTTAAACGTGATACTGTCACCGTGTTATTTTGGAAATATGTTAGAATTAGACTTTGAGCTTGATTGACATCAATGATATCTTGAACAGCATTTAATCTATTTTGTAAACTTGTCTTTGGAATGCCATTCGTTAATGCATTAATCCATGTTTGTGCTAAATTGACATCCGACTGCAAGAGTGATGCTTCAGCAGTAATAACAGCATCCGTTGCTAATGATAAATTAGTTAATTCAGTTTCTGCTGCAATAAGCACACTAAGCCCTGTAACAAGTCCTTGTTGAACTGATGTTAATGCGTCATATGCACTTCGTGCAGCTATAACATCAGGTTCATCTGTCAATAGGATGTTTCCTGGTAGTGGAAGTGCTTGGATTAAACCATCTACAAATTGCGCTGCATTACTATTAATTTGTTGTTGAACAACTTGCAAACGATTGATTAAATCAGACTTATATGTACCATCAGGAAGTGCACTAACAAGGATTAATGCTTCATTATGATCAGTTTGTTGGTATGTTGTTTCTGCTAAAACGACAGCATCTAATGCTTCTAGTTCTGCAACCTTGATGATCAGACTATCAAGTAATGCTTTTTCACTGATGAGTTCTGCCTGTGCTGCTGAAGATAGAAGATCATATGCGATCAATGCTTGTTCGATAGCTAATTGATCTCCAACTGTAACAGTTGAGGTCGTCAATGCTAAGACAATCTGATGTTCATCTCTAAACTCTTGAACTTGCGTTGCTGTTGGTAATTGATTATTGATTTCTTGTAGTAAAGCTACCAATAGCGCATATTCTGTACCGAGCTGTGATTGAACTGTTGCGTTGGCTGCACTATATGCTGTAAGAGCAGTTTCAACCATCGATTTATCTGCAACTTGAACTGTTTCAACAGTTAACGATAAAACTGTCTGATAGTTCGTTCTAAAATCTGAAACATCATCAATAATGGCTTGTACAACATCTAAGCGTGTCATTAGATCCGTCTTGATTATGCCAGATGGTAACGCAATAACGAGTGCATAAGCTGTGTCAACATCTTGTTGTTGATAACTTGTTTCAGCTAAGACGACCGCATTTGTTGCGTCCATGATTTGTTCTTGCGTGATGACTTCATCATACAAACTATCTAATAATACTTTTTCAGTTGTTAAACTTGCTTGCGCAGCAGGACTTAACAAGTCATAAGCAGAAAGAGCTGATACGATGGCCTCTAAATCACTCACTGAAACGGTTGCTGTAGTTTTAGCTAAGATACCTGCATAAACCGTCGTGAATGTTGTTGCTTCAAGCTCACTTGTAACAACATGTTCATAAATACGAATGTCATCTAAATTGATGTAGTCAGATGTATTGGAGATAACCGGTGTAAAACGAATGTTAACAGATTCAAAGATGTTCACATCGATTTCAGCATACGTCATTGGATTACCTGAAATCACATCAATGATGAGATCACTTCCGCCTTCTTGTAGTGTTAACCACGTAGAAGGATTTGAAGATAGCGCGTATTCAATCTTAAATGCAAAACTTGCTCCATTGTTATAGTTGAGTGCACCATGGTAGAGTGTGAGTTTATCTACACCATTGATAAAGAAATCTTGCGACTGATAATACGAACCCGTCTTTAATCCTAAAGAGCGTGTGTCACGCCATACATCATAAGATGTGCTGTTGGATATCGCGATATTATTAGCATACCAGGTTCTACCGTTCATAACGATTGTACCTGTATAAAGTGAGTCATGAACATCACTTTCAAAATCTAAGAACTCACTATTTTCAAATGCGATAATTTCTTCTAAAAGATTTAATAATAAGGGTTCTTCTGCACCAAGTTTTGATTTAGCTGCATCACTTAAACTACCAAATGCTGCTAAAGCTGCTTCAACAGCAGGTTTATCAGATACCGAAACAGTCTCGGTCGTTAAGTCTAATGTATTTTCATAAATTGTTCTAAAGTTTAATACTGCATCAACGACAGCTTGTACAAGATCAAGACGTTGTTGTAGTAAATCTTTTTCTTGTCCATCAGGAACTGCGTTGATGAGCAATTGTGCTGCATCAACATCTGTTTGTTCAAAACTTGATTCGGCAATCAACACAGCAGCTTCGGCATCTTGAAGTGCTTGTTGTATCATAATCTCTTCATATAGATCATCAAGTAATGCTTTTTCTGTTAGTAACTCTTGTTGCGCTGCAAAACTTAAGATGCCGTATGCGTCACGTGCAGCTTCAACTAAACTTAAATCTGTTAATTCAACTGTGCCTACGGTTAATGCTAAAGCAACTTGATGATTACTTCTAAACTCTGCAACTTGCTCAGCTGTAGGTAATTGATTATTAATAGCTTGTAGTAAACTATCAAGATAAGCTTTTTCGTTAGCTAGTGCTAATTTCTCATTTGCACTTAAAGTTTCATATGCAGCAAGTGCTGCATCAACATCAGGTTTATCTGTAGGTGTAACATTAACAACAGTGAGTGCTAGTGTATCTTGATACGTTAATCTAAATGCCTCTGCATTATTGAGTGTGATTTGAAGTGCATCAAGACGGTTTTGTAAGTTAGTTTTTTCTGTACCATCAGGAAGTGCACTAACTAAAAGTTGTGCTGCATCAAGGTCTAATTGTTCAAAACTCAGTTCTGCTAATACAACAGCTTCAGTAGCTTCTATAACAGTTTCTTGTTCAAGAATCACAATCATCAGTTGATCAAGAAGTGCCTTTTCAGGAGTCAGTGTGGTTTGTGCTTCTGTGCTTAATAAATCATAAGCAGATAATGCAGCATCAACTGCTTCCTTATCATCAACAGTAACGGTTTGCGTAGTTAATGCTAATGCACCTGCATAAACCGTTCTAAATGTTGTAACTTCAAGATTGCTTGAGACAATATGTTCAAAAATTCTAATGTTATCTAAATTAATGTAATCTGTCGTATTTCCAATAACAGGCGTAAAACGAATGTTAACAGATTCAAAAATATTTACATCGATTTCAGTATATGTCATTGCGCTTCCGGATATAACATCAATAATTAAATCACTTCCACCTTCTTGAAGTGTTAACCATGTGCTGGGAGCTGTAGAAAGTGCATATTCAACTTTGAATGCAAAGCTTGTTCCATTATCATAATTAAGTGCACCATGATAAATCGTAATCTTATCGATACCATTGATGAATAGGTCACGAGATTCGAAGTAAGCTCCTGATTTAAGTGCCAAAGATCTCGTATCTAACCATACATCATAGTTCGAATCATTTGAAATATAAACTCCGCTACCATACCATGTTCTTCCATTCATAACAACTGTTCCTGTTAATCCTGAATCATAGGGATATGCTTCAAAGTCTAAAAATTCACTGTTTTCTAAAACAATGATTTGCGTTAAAAGATCTAGAAGCAATGATTTTTGGGCAGTCAATTCAGCTTTTACAGCTTCACTTAATAAACCATATGCTGAAAGAGCATCTTCAACAAAAGATTGATCAGTTTCTGTGACACTTAATGTGGTTAACGATAATGCATAAGCATGATCATTCAAGAACGTTGTAATAGCGAGTTCAGTTTCGGGGTCCGTGAAATCCCACTGTCCGATTTGAACACTGGTATTTGAACTACCCGTTGAACCAGCAACATGACTAGCCCAAAAGGCAAACGTTATGGTAAAATTACTGACCACTAAGATCAGCAAGAGTACAGTTATGATGAACTTTTTATTTAAAAAGTTAGTTTTCATGACAGTCCCCAATCATGTTTTGTTCGCTTAATTATAACATAATTAATATATATCTTTGCAGTTAAATCATCGTTGGCTAGGCTAAAACACACTAAAATCCCATAAAAAAAGCCTTTCAAAAATGAAAGGTTGGTTTTTTTGAGTTAAATCGTTATTTTTTCCTTAAGAGTAGGACACGATCCTTTGGACCGTTAGGTATGCGTTCAAATTCGGCTTTCTCAATCAGTTGAAAATCTGAAAAGGTGGATATCCAAGCATCAGTTGTTTTATTTAGTCCACGAATTATACCATTGATGGTGTATGTATCTTCATCAATTTTTTCCATATGGATACGTTCAATTAATGCATCCTCTAAAAAGAAATTAAACTTCAACAAGCATAACCCTTGAGACTTTAATACTCTTCTAATTTCACTGATGATTTCCATACTTGTCTCTAGAGGAAGAACATCTAAAACATTAGAACAAATCACACCATCAAACGTATCATTTGGAAATGCTTTTAGTTCTTCATGTGTACCACAAATGCCTTTGAGCCCTGTGATATGCGACTTGTCCAAAGTTTCTTGATAGACATGAAGTGCATGCTGTGAAGGATCTAAAGCGTAACCTTCTTCCATCATTGATCCTAAAAGTTTTGCTGCAATAATGCCATATCCCCATCCGGATCCAACATCTATCACTTTCTTTGATGTATCTCCAACGACCTTCAGTAAACGGTTTAAATCCTTTTCAACCGGGAAATCTTCTTTTGAAAGTTCCCTGGGTTCCACTGATTCAAATTGATGATTCCAAAAATCAATTAGTTTGTCATTCTCATGTTTAATGTTCATGTGAATCTCCACCATATGGTCTACTTGTGAGCTTTTTTATCTTCATACATGCGTTTATCAGCCATTCTAATAACCATTTGTAAATCTTCGTGATCATCTTGATAATTCGCAACACCACAGCCAAATGTGATGGGTACAGATGTATCATCAATCATGAAAGGGTGTTCTGTAATATAGTCTCTGATTTTTTCTATTTTCTTCAATCCGTCTTGAAGTTTTACACCCATCATGATGATGGCAAACTCATCGCCACCGGTCCGATAGATATGATCGGTTTGGGTTAAATTAGCTTGAACCATATGTACGAAATGCACGATGTACTGGTCACCTACAAAATGTCCATAAGTATCATTGATCTTTTTCAAATCATTGACATCTAACATCGCATAACTAAAAGAGACTTGTTCATCTTTGACATAAGATTGCATCATCTTGTCGTAATACTCACGTGAATAAACACCTGTGAGTGAATCATACTGTGATAGTTGATAAATCTTTTCTACTAAAAAACGATTGTTCAGTGCAATTTCAATTTGTGAAGCTAAGTGCTTAATCAACAATTTATCTTGATCATCAAATGCGTCTTCATTATCCATATTATCTAAGTTAATAAATCCATAAATCTTATTTTGAAACATCACACCACATGTGAGAACAGAAGCTGCCAACTCTGTCTTTTTTTCAGCAAACTCCTGTGCAACATTTCGGCTGGGATTGGCTTCATTAAAGGTTTTTAGGTCTGCAATAACTGTAGGTTCATAGAACTGTTGCAAGCGATATTGATAGGTATCTTCAAAGCGAAGATGGATATCTTTTAAGATGGACAAATTATAGCCTACAGCCGCATGAAACTCCATAATGTCATCGTCATTTTTAACCAAAATACTTCCTGATTCCGAATTAGGTACAAGCTCAACAGCAATTTCCAAAATGTTTTGCAGTAACCGATCGATATTGTCATCTAACAACATTTTGGGTGTAACTTCCATCATAGCTTTGGTGATCTCATGGCTTTTATCTAAATGATCATATTCCTTTTTAATCATGCTAATTTCTAATTCTTTTTGCATGATGATTTCATTAAATAGATGAATCATAATAGCTCCAATAAATGATAACATGTAAAGATGCGTAATCAAGTTAGGTGAGAATAAATGATATCCCATAAGATCAAAAATATCAAAAACTAGAATTGCAATCAATCCAAGAAGTGATCCTTTAAATAACTGAAACTGTGCCCATATTGTGGCGCATGTTAAGGCTAGTAAACTTAAAGAAAAAACGACAATTCTTAATACATCACCTGATTGAAAGACACTTTCATCGTGGGATATAATTGCCGAGATTGTCCATAGTACAAAAAGAACTAGAGTAGCTAGCTTGATACCTTTTATACTATATGTCATATGTTTCATTGTTTGTGTTGTTGCCATCCGATCGCCTGTTTCTTATAAGTTAATCAAATTAACAAAGATGCTAGACATATGATGTTTATAATTATTTTACCTTTTTTGATTGAAATTTGAAAATGCCATCCTTATCCCATAATCCCCAGTAAGCACCGTACTCACCTTCATGATTGATTTTCCACACTTCATCGAATGAAGAAAAATAGAAAAGATGGATATTTTCTTTTTGGACCCATTCTTGGGTTTGAATAAAATAGCGCATAGCATTCTCATAAGAAGGAACTGCAGCTCCGTATTGCTCGCCACGTGTTGGCCATCCTGTTTCACTGATCACAACTTTCTTTCCTTTTGCGTTTTGTGAGACAAGTTCATACATTTTTTTCATATAATCGACAGATATTTCAAGTGCACAGTGTTCCCAAAAAGGATAACAGTTAGCAAATAAGACATCGCAATAATCAATGATTTCTGGATAATTAACAAACATGTAATAAGCATCAACATAACCCACGGGTACATGGGGTACTGCTTGTTTAACACGTTTGATATAGTCGATCAGTTGTTCAACTTCTAAATCTTCTCTTAATAAAACTTCATTACCAATAGCTATCATATCTGCATAGCCATGAGATGCGATACGAATGATATTTTCGATTTCTTTTTCATTGTTTTCTAGATCACTATCTAACCATGCACCAACTAATGTTTTTAATGATTTTTCATGTGCTATTCTAGGAACTTCTTCATTGCCTTGTGTGGTAGAAAATGTTCTAATCCACTCTGTGTAAGGTCTAATAACTTCTAAACGATCAGCAATCTGTTGTTCAGAAATAAGTGATTTTTCACTGGGATCTTGACCTTCCATATAAGGACTAAAACTAATCCCTGAGATTTTTCCATTAAGAATGTGTTGGACTTTTGATTCTAGTTCGGCTTTATCTTCGCTGATGATAGGTTGTTTATGTAATAGATATCTATTAACATTTAAATAACGCATAGCATTTTTGGTTTTGACACAGCTTATCACCTCTTGTATTTATGATATCATAACCAACATCATGATTTATAAAAAAAATGCGAAGTTTAAACTAAACTTTCGCATCTTTAACGACATAGAACAAAACAGTCTCAATGATGATACCATAAATAACGCCAGCCATAAATCCCATAAAATCATAAAAATCAGTAGCACTATAAAATGCAAATGATACAAATGCTCCAAAGAAGATACCACGTAATAAAGCGATTTTTATATCTTTTGGACGTGCCAATAACCCAATGACCAATCCCATCAACAACCTATTAAACCAAAAAGATATTAAATAAATTGTACTAAGTTCACCAGGCATCCGAAGGGATGCTCCCACAATGCAAAATACACCTAATAACGCACCTAATAGAAGGCCAATAATAAGTCTTTTTGACATATCACCACTCCTTTATAGATATCATACACCTTATTATGCTAATTTCTTCTTTCTTAATTCAATCCATGTAAAAATCATATACCCTAGAATAAGTACACCAAGACCGATTAATGATGGTACCAAACTTTCTACAAGCGTTGCTACAAGTAACATCACTAATCCTAAGATAGCAAGTCCTGGTACAACTGGATAACCCCATACTTGATAGCGTGGATATTGATCAACAGGATGAGTTTTTCTAAACCTAAATAACGATATGAAGATGAGTGTGTTGAAAATTAGACCTGCAAAGACAACAAATGTCAGCAAAGACTCAACACTGATCGAGGGGATCAAAAATTCAGCAGCAACCAACACAGAAGCAAAAACTGCAGATAAGATTAGTGAAATATGAGGCGTTTGATACTTAGGATGATTTTTAGCAACACTTTTGAAGAATAAACCATCTTCAGCCATCTTTTGGTAAACACGTGGGAATACTAAAATACTACCGTTTAATGCACCAAATACTGAAATAGCAACAGAAATCATGATGATCATTTGACCAGCATTACCAAATAAGGTGTATGCTGCATTAAAGATAAACCAACCAAAGGTTGCAGATAACAAATCCGTATAAGCTACCACGCGATAGAGTGAAATAATAAATAAGACATAAATAGTCATGACACCAATCGTTGCTATCGATAAAGCTTTGGGTAAATCCTTTTTAACATTTTTCATATGCCCTGTTAGCACATTGAGATTTGTCCATCCTTCATATGCCCAAAGGGTACCAACAACAGCGAACCCAAATGCCACAAGAATTTGAAAAAACGATTTGCCCTCAAGAAGCGATGTGCTAACTAACTCCTGTTTACCAACAAGTAGCCCCATGATAATAATCATAACGATGGGAATGAGTTTAGCTGCCATAAAAATCATCTGAACAAGCGTACCTATTTTTAATCCTAAGAAATTAATTAAACTTAAGACAAGTATAGCTAAAAACGCGATAAGACTGATCACTGAACTTAATCCTGGGAAAATACTTGCAATAATTTGTCCAAATAGAATAGCAAGTAATGCGATACTTCCCGAAGAAGATAAAATCAAGTTCATAAATCCAGATAAGAAAGCCATACGCTTCCCGTATGCTTCTTTCAAATACACATAGTATCCACCATTTTCAGTAAATAAAGTACCCAGTTCAGCATAACTCAATCCAGAAAATAACGTTATTAATCCCCCGACAACCCAAGCAAGAATTGAAAGTGGTAATGACTGATAAGAACGATCTAAAATTTGAAATCCTAAAAAGAAAATACCTGAACCAATCATGATACCCGCTAATATCGATATCCCCGACCAAACGTTAATTGTTTTTTGTTGTGCCATATAAACCTCCACGAAATCAATAATTCATCGCGCATATATCATTTGAGCATGTCAATTTTACCATCTCATAATATCTCATTACCACTGATATACAACACTAAAAAAACGCCATTCCTAAAGGAAAGACGTTTCTATACTATTTATTGTTCTTTAAATAACCTGTGATGATATCTCTAACTTCATGTTTTTTAGATGCATTGATAAACTCATCAATGTCATCCATAATATTATCAATAATATCGGTATTATAAATCGTTGCGTTAGATAGACCTAAAAAATTGATGATGCGATAGCGTTCGCGATCGTTCAAGATGGGATTAACAACCATGGTCTTTGCTTTCGTAACAACATCTTTGAGCGGCTCCGTCGAAATGATATAATCAACTTTATCTTTGAGATTGATGACATCGTATAATCGAAAAGCATCGATAATGACCAAGTCTTTAGAAAAACTTTCGATTTCTCTTCTGAGATTTCTTACCAAAGCTTTCCCATTCAAACACACCAATAGAACTTTTGGATGAGCTATCATCTGTTGTTCACTTTCAATCATGGCTCCAAAATAGATAGCAATATAGGCGATTTCATCATCACCAATGATATAATCAATAATTTTCTCTAGTTTTTTAGTGATGATTTTTGTAATTCGATAAACCTGAGAGAACTCATTCATGATTTGATTTTTAAGTTCATTGCGATAGATGATGCTGTATTTAAACCGAAAAAGCGCTGGTTTCATATGAAAGTAAAGATTATGAAAGAGCTCTTCATGGTTTTTAAAATTAATTAATGTTAAGTTGTAAAACTCATTAATGATGAAATTAACAATTTCACTAATATATTTGTCTTCTTTACTGATGGTTGAGTTTCCACTATATTGAACTCTCAAGGCACGTAAATGTAAAACGAGATAAAGATATTCATCTGGTTTAATCACACCGTCAAAAATCTCAGATACAACTTTATATTCGTTCGTTTTGAGAAACGCTTCCTCATCCTCTTTCTCAAAATGAACTTTAGGTAAATTATTTTTCATGATGATTGCTAATAAAACAGCGAGTTGATGTAAGGTGCTTCTTACGTAGATCACATTGAGCTTTTCTTCAACTTCAAAGAAAAGACTCATTAACTTTTCAACATCAGCCTCATCATAATAGTTCATGGATTTAATATCCATTAAGTATTTGTAATCAGAATTGATAACAAGTATCAGTGAACGTTTTTGAATTTCACTTCCTTGTATTTCATAGCCATGCTCTACATTAAACTCTAAAACTAAATTATATTGAGCGACAAGATTTCTAATTTCTCTTAAATCCTTAATAACCGTACTCCTGCTGACATCAAAGTCTTCCATCAGCGTTGAAATATTAATGTACTCTTTTGATAACAACATATTTAATACTTGTAAGTTGTTTCGTTCTTGACTTGTACAAATATAAACATCTTTAATCGTAGCATTACTTTTATTCACATACTCAATGACTTTATCATGAATCAGTAATCCTACACCACGTTTATTAATGATGATGGGTAAATCAAGACGTCTTAAATAATCATTGATACGTTCAAGAGAATAATAAATGCTTCTTTGAGACATATCCAATGTGGTTTGAAGATCTGCAATCGTCAAAATAGAATCGGATGCTACCAATTGCTTCAATATATAATTATCTTTATAATCTAACATGGTATCACCTCAATCCTTTAATTTCATTTTTTAAGATACTATCATTATACCATTTTAGATGATTTATTTTGATATCGATTAGGGGTTTAGATCACATAAAATAACACATGAATCTTGATTTCTTTCGTTCCTATAACAAAAGATAGAAATCAGTGATCTCTATCTAATTGAACTACCTTGTTTAGTTTTCAGATGTAAGTTTGAGTTGACCCTTACACATCATCTTTTGTGTTTTTCTAGAGAATAACAAAATATTTTCTGTGTCAATATCAAATCGGATCTTGGATCCAATATCAAATGTCACATCACCAAATACGACACCTGTTAATAAGTAATTTCCAATATTGATACGTACTGTTGTTTCCATACCAGTAGGCATCGAGCTATAGATTTCGCCTGTAAACGAACCCTTCTCATGAATGTTCAAAAATTCTGGTCTAACACCAATAACAAAATCATTTTCAGTTAACTGATCGTGATCCTTTAGACTCATATAGTCTTCAGCTATTTTTGCAATTGGATATTCAAAGGCAGTGTCCTTATTGACTTTTTCCACTTTATATTCAACCTTTTTAGATTCATTGAGTTGTTCAACGGATTGTTTATACCAGCTATCATAATCTTTGAAATCTTTAGGTGAGAATGTCACTGTGAAATCGTCCCAAATAGAGAGGTTGAACTTGTTTTGTTGGTAAATACCATGAGCATTGATGAGATTAATCGATGGTGTACCAACAAAATCTGAAACGAACAAATTGGTTGGTCTTTCATAAATCGTTAATGGTTTTTCATATTGTTGTAATAAACCATTGTTCATCAAGCAAATCTTAGTTGATAATGTCATAGCTTCTAATTGATCGTGTGTAACATAAATAAATGTCGAATTGGTTTCAATGTGAAGTCTTTGAAGCTCTGTTCTCATTTCTAATCTCAATTTAGCATCAAGATTTGAGAGTGGTTCATCCATGAAGAGAACTTGAGGTTTAGGAGCCAATGTTCTCGCAATAGCAACACGTTGTTGTTGACCACCTGATAATTCATTAGGATAGCGATCCATGAACATACCAATTTTAACGATACGAGAAACTTCTCTAACACGCAAATCAATTTCTTCTTTATCGAGTTTTCTTTCTTTAACGATAATTTTGCCGTCTTTAATCAAACGATAATCTTCAGTAATTGAAATTTGTTTTGCTTTATAATCCATAATGCGCTTATTATTCACACTGAGTAATTCTGTGATAATTTCTTTAACGTCTATCTTTTTACTGCGATAATATTGAATTAAGGTTGAGGCTGTATACTGTGATACTTGATACTTATCAATGATTTTTAGTTTCGCATTTGCGATATCAAGATTACCATCAGTATCTTCATAATCTTTTAAAACATCTTTGAATTCCTGTAAGCGATTAAGAATTTCAATCATACGATTATTATTCATAATCACAAAATCATACAAAGGAAGTTCTTCTTTAATATTTTTTAAACCAAAGGATATGTTTTCATAAACCGTCATGTTAGGCCAAAGTGCATAGTTCTGAAAGAGGAATCCTACTTTACGCTTGTTCGCAGGAATATTAATGCCTTTTTCGCTATCAAATACGGTGACTCCACCGATTTGAATACTACCTTCTGTAGGTGTTTCAAGACCTGCAATCATACGTAGTGTTGTTGTTTTACCACAACCAGATGGTCCTAATAATGTGATAAATGAATTGTTTTCAATAACGAGATTGAGATTATCAACCGCATAAAACCCATTCCATCTTTTGGTTATATTTTTTAAAATTATCTCAGGCATACTATCTTCCTCCTACACCTTTATCTAAGCTTGCACCCGTTAATTTATTGACAACAAAGTTTAATATCAAAATGAAGATGATGATAATCAAGTTGATACCACTTGAGAACGCGTATAACCCCATTTCATCATAATAATCTAAGAGGGTTGTACTGAGTCTCGTCTGATTAACGAGTAACATGAACAAGGTTAATTCTCTAACACTTGTAATGAATGGTAATAAAAATCCGCTAATGATGGCTGCTTTTTGAATTGGAATGATGATTCTCATCATCCGTTTTCGCCACGGTATACCAAGAATCATAGCTGATTCTTCGATTTCTGGACTGATCTGCATCATGGAGTTAAGCGAACTACGTGATGCAAATGGGATGTATTTAATCGTACCTGCGATAATAACAAGTAAATACGTATCATAAATTCCTAATGCAGAACCAAATGTAAAGAATGCAATACCTACCGCTAATGCTGGTAATAAGTAAGGTAGAAATGCCATATTGTTAACGTATAATGCTAATTTATTTCTTCTGTTTCGACTGACAGAGTAACCGATGAGTAACCCGAAGGTTCCAGCGAATAGTGCAGCAAACGATGAAACGATGACGGTACCCTTAAACCCATTCCAAATCGTGCTGTTGTAGAGAATACCCATCTGACCATATAAACCAGCTTCTTCCATGCTGTTATGTGTCCACCATTTCGTTGTCAGAGAATCAAACGAACCATGTAAGATGAAGGAATAATCTCCTGGATTGGGCAAGAATGTTTCTAATGCAAACGCAAGAATCGGATAAATCGATGTGAAGAATGTAATCAGTATTAAAATACTGGGGATGACATATTTTAAGACTTTACCAATGTTAACTTGACTGATTTGACCGCTTTTACCGGTAACTGTCGTATAACTTTTTCTGCTCTTTGTGTTTTGATGATTAATAATCAAGATCAAAACACCGAAAAGCATCATCAGCACACCTAAGATACTGTTTTCACCCGCTCGTCTTACACCTAATGAGACATAACGAGTTGCGAGGGTTTCTAGTTTTAAGTAATGTGGAACGGGATAACTACCCATCGCACTTGCGAAAACGAGAAGTACAGTTGATAGGATGGCTGGATAGACCATTGGTAATGTGATTTTGAAAAACATTTTAAGCTTAGGTGTATCCATGATCACCGCAGCTTCTTCTAGATTGGAATCCATATTTCTAAAAATACTTCCAATTAAGATATACGCAAATGGCGCATAGTGAATCGCCAAGATGAGAATTGAAGGAAATAAACCTTCGACCCACCATAATGGCATATTGATGTGAAAGAATGCAGAGAATATACCATCTGAACCACCAGTGACCTGGTTGCTCTTGAAGAGGTTTTGCCAAATAACAGCGAGTGTCCATTGTGGCATGATATAAGGGAAAATAAAGATTGCACTTAAATATTTCTTGAACGCAATATTCGTTCTTGTAATTAAATAAGCAAATGTTCCACCAAATAATATAGCTCCTAAACTTGCGAAGATAGCTAGAAGTATACTATTAAGCATTGGCATGTAAAGATTAATTTTTGCAAGTTCACCAAAGAACAAATCTTGCCAATTAACGAGTGTATAACCGCTACTTCTTCCTGTAATAAACTGAGAGTAACTTCCCGGTTTAATAACAAATGTATCGTTTAAAAGCGTGATCATGGGGACAATTGTAGCGAAAGATAAGAGAATCCCAAAGACCAATAAAATGATATGATCGGGTTTTTGTAAAAATGTCTTGATTTTATTTTTGGTTACTTTGAAATCCTTTTTAATGATATTTTCGTTCATACAATTGCCTCCATGCTTTTTTAAAAACTAACGCTTAAATTAAATTCTTTACTGCAAAGTAGAAATCCATTCTCCTACTGTAAATGCAACTGATGATGCATATAGAGGATCTTCAATGACTAATCTACCACCATAAACACCTGTGCTTACCCACCATTCATAACCGCGGTCATTCTTAGCTGGGAATGTATCAATACCATCGATGAAACCATCTTGAGTATGGTCTAATCTTAAACTTGGATTAGCACTGTAAC
>CAZETB010000015.1:0-34038 GCA_964514865.1 uncultured Mariniplasma sp.
CTTAAAAAACTTCTCATATACTCTGTCAAAAGCATCAGTATATCCCAACTCTTCCATTGCTTTCATTTTTGGATAGTGTTCATCTAGTAAAATGTATAATGGATTTGTCCATGGTGGTATTGAAATTGCACTTCTGATGACTGGAAAATAAATATTTGATGCACCTCTTTGTGCTGGATATACTTCTGTGCTTGTACAATTATCATTTTTTGATTTTGGTTTTTGTGGATGATGCCCGGTACATTTAAACCCGTTAAGCATAAATTCATCTTTATCAAGTGATCCAGCCATTGAGCGTTTTTTCCCACACTTCAAACATTCAACTACCATTTCACTTAAAGTTGATGAAAGTCCAGTAGAATATAGTTTTAAATCGCCATGACAGTTGTTTGAACCTTTATGGACCCACCAATCCCAAGGAAAGTCATCCAAATGCCCTTCTTTGCATGCCATGACAAATCTTGCAGGGTAGGCCTTACGACCACAATCAGGACAAGTTGCTCCTTGTCTTAAGTATGTTGTTAAATCAAATTTTGGATTTCGAATATCAAATAATCGATTACAGTTTGTGTTAGAGCATACGTGATAATACGGAAATGAAGTAACTGGCAAGTCATCTCCATCAGATGTTTTGGGTGATCTAAAATGAGTTACTCCAAAATATGATGCTAATCTACCATCATTTATTATTTTTCCCGCCTCACCCCAATAAGTTATATCCAATACAGTAACCGAGTCTTTTACAGCATCATGAATTGCTCCTGGTCCAAAAGTAGTTATCAGTTGATTGGGGCGAATCTCGCCAATTTTATAAGGATTATATATTTTATTCATTGCCATATTATTTTACCTCGTAGTAAAAAAGAGTTGATGCTGTTTCAACTTCTCTCATTGAATTTAATGTTGGTTTTTCTTTTGCTGTACAGATTTCTCCATAATAATTCATGAGACGTTTATATTTAGTCGTTTCTGCAACAAAGTAATACAATTTTTCTGTACTTACTTTTTGTAGCATCTTCCAATCATCAACGAATTGTTTGAGTTCTCTGATGACATCTGGTTGAAGTTTAGGAGATACTTTAGCTACTCGTTTGGATATTTTTGAAATTATTGAATCAATCTCTGCAGGATTAATATTACTTATATTACTAGCTGATTCATTTTCAGCCAAATCAGGAATGGTTAATCTTGCTAATGAAATGAATAGTGCATGTAGCACTCTATCTCTTGCTCTTGCAGAAAATGGTGTCGCAGTGGTACCTTCAACAAATCGATAAATCTGAGAATGATATCCTTTAAAATTTTCATAATGTGAAAGGTCTCTTGGACGGTAAGGACTATATATTGTAACGACCAAACCCGGATGAGCACGTCCTATTCTACTCGTTGTTTGGATATATTCAGAACTTTGCTTAGGTTGACCAAACACACACATCAATCCTAGTCTATCAATGTCTAAACCAACTGAAATCATATTAGTGGCAATAGCAACATCAACAAAGTTCTTATTACCTTTGTCCTTATCCTCTTTAGTTATTTCCAATTCCTTTAAAAGTCCTGCAATTTGATCTGTTCTCATTCTTGAAGTGATTTCACGAGATCTAAAAAATCTTTCATTTTGATGATTGTAATGCTTCTTAATCCATTTAATTCGTTTTAATATGTCATCTTGAAGCAATCTAACCGTACCACCCAGCTCTCTAATTGAGTTAAAATAACCAATAAGTGTATAATATGGATCAATATATTTTTTATATTTAGGATTTTCACTTAGATCAAGTACTTTTTGAATCAGAATAGCATAAACTCGCAACTCGGTAGTTTTCATAGATTTTCCGCTTGCACAAATACCAACATATTTTCTAAATGGATTTATCTCTACAGGTATTTCTTTTGTGAAGTAGCTATCTCTAACATCAAGACCATTAGCTGGAAATTGAATAGCATCTTTTCTTCCATATAATGCCCTAATTTGGCTTTCTGCATTTCTAATTGTAGCAGTTGAAACAACGTATTTAGGTGCTACTATTTTTCCATCTAACTCGATTGAACATAGTTCTTCAATTGTAGCTTCATATGCTCCATAAATAGTCCCTAACGGCCCTGTAATTAAGTGTAATTCGTCTTGCACAATCAATTCCGGCGGGAAGAAGGGTTTAATTGGTTTAACTTTTACTTTTTCAGCACCATTATGGTATCCACTATGCTTTTGACCCATAGCGATATATCCATGTGAAGGGCAGTATCTATCTACACGACCAAACAAAGAGTTACACGATGGATCCCAAGGCAATCTAGCAAACTTATCAACAGTAGCAATAACAACAGTTGGACATTTTCGATAAATCTGTTCATCAACTAAATAAACCGGAATTGCTTTTGGTTTAGGAGCATATTTGAAAAATATACAATGCTCATCACTGCAGAAAATGTCAATTGATTCTTTTGAATCGTCCAGATAAATACTGTCAGAATCCAATGGTTTACCACAGTAAGGACATGTAATTAATTGTTTAAGTAGTCTATCTTTAGGTGAACTTTGCTTATCTGGTATTCCATACGTATCTTTTAGCTGAGCATATCTGTTAGGTGTTACACCACTACCAACATAAAATCCAACCGAGAATGGTTCATTACCAAATTTAAAATTACCATTGTCAATATATTGTTGACGAATAAACTCAGCTGCAATAACCATCTTGGTTAATCTATCTCGTTGTTGTGTTGTCAATAATCTCAAAGTATATCTTAAAATAATAGTTACGCCACCATCTTTATTATAATCACCAATGTTATTTGATAATCTTCTGTATCCCATTAAGAATGACATCAATCCTAGATATGCTTCTGTTTTGCCACCACCGGTTGGAAAATATAGCAAATCGACATAATTTCTAAACTCGGAATTATAGTCAGTGATACTCTCAATATTAACTAAAATGAAGGCAATTTGGAAAGCTCTCCAATGACTATTATCTTTAGCGATCTCTTCACCTAAATTACATTGAATCCCACTTCCATATTTTTTTGAATATGCTGCTATTGCTCTTTGTAAGAACATGCATTGATTCATAAAATAGAACGCTTCAAGCGCATCCTTGTTTGATTCTAAAACTTCAATCCCTTTGAGTATTCTATTTGATTGCGTTTCACATAAAGCCAATACTTCATGAGCTTTTTCCTTGAAACTCGGAGTATTAGCTTTCTCAGAACGATGAAGACTTATAATCCATTCTTGATAAGATTTGTGAAGTAATCTAAGACGCTTAATTGTTTCAGTCTTGTTTTGTGGTCTCATCATAAACTTCATTGAGAAATAATCGTGTGGTATATCTTCTAAAGTTGGACTTACACTTGGTAGCTCATGTTCTGGAATGAATTGTGTATAGATTTTTTGACACTTGCCATCCATAACGATCCAATTTGTTGCACAACCGTGGCCATGTGAGAAGATAGGCTTACTCTCATAGAGATACTCATCATTTAGCTCATTTTTTCTACAAAGATATTCAGGTATAAAGTTATGACTTTCGTCTAGTGAAACAGACAAATCAACTTGAAACATTATGCTATTTGTCATTTCAGGATTAGGTTTTCGATGATTCGATACTGTTACAGAAATTAGTTTGTATCCATTTTTTAATGAATATTGTGTCATCTTAACCATTACATTATCAAAAAAAATTTTATCAATTGAATCATCTATATCAGACAGATTCAACTCTTTTGATTTGTTTTTATCAAACTGTAGATTAAAATTTATTTCTCTTTGAAATCTTTGAAAAACTTTTAAGGACTTTTCTTTGCCATCTTTATCTTCTACCATTTGTTTCTCAGTGAAATAGTCGCCCCATCTAACATTTAAATTGAAAGAGTTTGTTTCATCTTTCAGATAGAAACTTATTCCAATAGAAGACTGCTGTTTATATTTTACTGCATATCTATCCTCGTTATCTTCTTCTCCTAAAGAATCAGCTTCACCAGAATCTAATACTAAATCTTCTTGATCATCAAACTCTATTTCGCTTTCTTTATCAATCGGATGAAGAGTTCCAGATAAGTAGCTTAACTCAGGGTTTTCATCTAGTAATTCATCGGTACCTTGTCTTGGTCCCACTAAGTCTTTTCTCAACGCTTCAACAATCTCTTGTCTTAATTCATTCTGAATTATTCTGCTCATCATAAATCCTCCATGTCATTCGGATTGGATGATAGACTTAAAATAGTGTTTAGTGAATCTCCAATATGAATGTGAATATCTGAAATCAAACGATACTTCCATTTTTTCGAATCAGCATCTACAATAGAGGCATATTTGCACCATAACTCCCCTTCATTCTTCTTAAGTTGTACCTCTTTATTATTTAACTCACGCTCTTCTTTCACTTCAATCATATACTTAGCATCAATGGTTTCAACTAAAAAATCAGGATTATATTGTGCTCCAGCTGAGTAATATATGCCTAATTGGTTTAGCGGAGGTTTAATCCATCTTACTACCTTATCATCGCTTTCCAATACTACTGATAGCCTTCTTTCAGCATCACTGTCAAATCCATTTTTCTCATAATAGGATTTTTTATATCCTGCAAAAATATACTTCCTAATATTTATCTTATCAGTGATTTCCTTATGCAGATTGACTTCACCTAATGGTTTTATATTCTTTAGTTGTTTTCCAAAAACTATGGATGCCTTCTTAATTTGATAAGTAAATGTGGTTTGACTCTTAATTACAGAGTAAACTTGCTTTCTGATATCTTCCAGTATTATTGAAGCATACTTTCTTACGATTTGTTTTTTATGTCTATCATTTCCGCCAATCTCAGTTAAATATTGATCAACAATATTGAGTATATAATCCGCATCATTGCTATCAAACTCTGTTATGTTATCAATCATCAAACAAGCTAAAGTGTTAGCTGGATTTGGATCTTCTAGAATTTCTGCATCAATTGATTCTAAAAGCTTATTATTCGCGACATTAAATCTTTCAATTTGAGATTCTTCAATAACAAAATCAATACTTTTCTTAATTTTTACTGGTGAAAGTTCTACTTTTGTGGTTGGTTGAATATAAATTTTGGGAACACTTATAGCTCTTGCTTGGTATTTTTTAACTTTTTCAACAAATGCTATTCTATCTAAAATAGGTCCTTTTTGCTCTGCGATTGTTGTTAGTTCTTGGGTTGTTGGTTCTTGAATTAACATTCCCTGTTGATTGAAATTGAATAAATCAATTTGATTGTTTTGTTTAGGCAAATCTTTATTCTGATTAAAACCTATGGTTTTTAAGTATTCTCTATACAATTTTTCTATAACAATTGGATCATCTAGGTTTTCTTTAACCACTTTATTTGTTTTCTCATCAAAAGTGAATAAACCATCAAATAAAGAGGGTTGAATATTACCCAAATCAGGTTCAATTACAACCTGCTTGGTTTCTTCTATCGGTTTTTCATCTAAGTCTCTAGTTTTAAAGATTGGATTAGCTTTGAGTTCTTCAACTATTTCTCTGTAGTGTTCATGAGCAACGATATCAAGCGTGTCAATATTCTCTTCTCCTGTGATTTGACCAAAAGGTAATCTAAGACCTCTACCAATTGTTTGCATAGCTAAGATTTCACTTTTTGCTGCATTTAAAGGGATGATAGTGAACAAGTTATTGACGTCCCAACCTTCTTTTAGTTTATAGACATGTAAGACAATCTCAATTGGATTATCTTGCTTCTCAATAGTCAAAAGTTTAGAAATGATGTCTTCATTTGTTTCACTACTACCAGTTTGACCCGAATGAACTTCAATGACTTTATTTTTATATTTACCATCAAAAAAATCTATAGATTCAATTTTCTCTCTAACCTTATTAGCGTGAGTTGTATCTTTGCAAGCCACTAAAACAATTGGCTTTACATAATCTAAATTATTATCATTACAGTACTTAAGAATCGTTAATTTTCTATTTTCATGCAACGTGACACCATCTTTAAGTTTCATCTCTTCAATATCTTCATCTGAATAACCAGACATATTTGTACGACCATTCATCACTGGAATCTTTAAATATTTCCCAGCACCTTTGGCTAAATCATAAGAATAGATAACATTACTAATAGATTTAGGAGTTGCAGTAAATTCCAGACCTAATATTGGCTTTAAATAGTCAATTGCTTTTAGTGACTGAGGCGCATAATATCTATGAGCTTCATCCATACAAATAACCAAATCATCAAAACTATTGAGTACGTCAGCAAAAGATTTACCTAGCGTTTCTTTGTACGAGTGAAACTTAAATGTCTTATCTGTCTTTGGCGTAAATATTTTTCCAATGTTAAAAATAAATATTTCTATTTCATTGTGATATTCATGCTTAAGTAGATTATTAAAATCATCATTATATCTTAAGTAATTCTCACCATCATATACCTTTGGTCTAGAACCCAATTCTGCTTCTAAACCTTTAAATAGGTATTTGGGATGCTCGGGTTGACTCTCTTTTCTCAGTTTTTCATAAATAGTATCACCAGGTGCAAGAATAAAGAAATGACGATAGCCTTTAGTTTTGTACAAATAATATATAGATGCTCCCATCAATCTTGTTTTACCAATCCCAGTAGCCATCTCAAAGCAAAAAGAGGGGAAAGAGAAATCATCAGTCACTTTAAGGTTTCTTGGGTTTTCGCATAATTTACTAGCAACTTCCAGTGTCTTTTCTTTTATCAATTGTCTATCAGAATCATTATTTGAGTGAGATTTAAAGTTAACCTTTGATGAAATGGCATCTAAAATAGATAAAGCTTCAATTTGTGGATCTCTTAAGCTCATTACATATGATATATTCTTAACGATGTTATTCATCATCTAACCTCACTTGTAAAATCAAATTTTTCTAACAAATCTTTAGGTATTCTCTTAATATCGATATTATCTGGAAGTTTTAAATTAGATTGGATTTTGGTTCCGTATATAATCACAGAATTATTCTCACCTAATTCTTTTGTAATATTTTTAATATATTCACCTGTGATTAGTTCAGACGAAATGTGAATAAATCTACTTTCACTACTTCTTCCATGCATTTCACCTTCTGGTTTATACATAAATCCTTCTAACTTACAAATAGCTTCACAAAGCATATCAAATGTATAGTTTTTGTTAATTTGATAAATCGGTAGTGATTCATGTTTGATCAGTAATGAAGGTGCTAATTCATAAAATCTGAACCCTCCACCGCCTATCCAATTATAACTTTTAGAAATACCTCCCTGCTCACCATCGATGACTTTATCCATTCTGAGTTTACAGTGAGTGTATGCGTGATTTCCAAGTTCAATGCCAATCCAATTCCGTTTCATCTTATGAGCAACTGCAGTCGTAGTACCAGATCCCAAAAAAGAATCCAATACAAAATCACCTTCATTTGTTGCAATAGTTATTATTCGCTCTATCAATTTCTCTGATTTGGGAGTATCAAAAACGTCATCTACAAATAAAGCTTTGATCTCTCTTTTTGCTTGTTGACTATCTCCAACCTCTTCCCTTGTCCACCAAGTCATAGGGGTGATTCCATTTTTAACTTCAGATAAAAACCTTTTAATTCTGGGTGTATTATTCCCACTTTCACCGAACCATATTCTATTATCATCAATATATTCTTTAAATTTTTGTCTATTCAATCTACTCGAATATCCAGCTGGTGGTGTGATAATTCTTCCTGAAGGGGTAACAATTTCAAATACGTTACTTTCGATCCTTGGCCCTACCCATAAGTTATCAGATTGCCATAATCCTCTTGGATCATTATCAGGATTCTTATATCTAGCTAATGCCGCTTCATGCCGTGGAAGTTTATTTAATTCAAAACCAGATGAAAAATTCTTTGCATAAACCAATATCGTGTCATGTGCTCTAGATAAAGTTTTTTTTAAATTAATGGGAGCATAAGATCTTTGCCATACAACTTCATCTATAAAATTTTTCCTGCCAAATATCTCATCGCAAAGGACTTTTAGGTAATGGCTTTCGTCAGCATCTATACTTATCCATATTGTCCCTTCATCAGCTAAAAGATTTCTAAGGATTTCTAGTCTTGATTTCATCATTCCTAACCATATGCTATGTTCAACACCATCATCATAGTGTGTAAAAGCACTACCAGTGTTATAAGGTGGGTCTATATAAACACATTTTATTTTTCCTGCAAAATCATTTTCGAGAGCTTTTAGTGCTAATAAATTATCACCATGAATTAGCATGTTTTTTGTTGATGTGTCCTTATGAATATTAGATCTACTCATATCTTCGATTAATATCCTAGGTTCAATTTTAACTAAATCATTTTTGCCAACCCATGTTAACTCTAGTTTCCCTGTTTTTGTCATAATCAAACCTCCTAAAATCTAATAACAACATTTGGAATGAATGTTAAGTTTATTTCAAAATTCTTTTTAAAATCTTCATGCTTTTGTTCTGCTTGTAAATCAATCTTTTGCTTTTCAACAAACATCTTCTCGTCTCTGTTTTTTAACTTAACTGTTTTATTATCAATCATTTTTTGAATATCAATTTTTTCGTTGAAAAATCTCGATTCTTCCTTTTTATATTTCAGTTCCTCGATTTCTCTTTTTAGTTCATCGCTTTCAATATCATACATACTTTTCTGGCTATTAGCCCAGTTATGTAATCTTTTTCGATTTACAGCTATAATTGATGCACTTTCATTAATATACTCTTCATTCAACTTAACTACAGCATTATCATAACAATATCTGATTCTTGATAAAATATCATTACTAGAATCGATAATCTTAAAGCATTCATTTGGGACTTTTTTAAATCCTTGAACAATCTCTCTTGTATCGGTGGACAAAACCTCTCCGTTTATATCACATAAGCATAAGGTAGCCATCATGTGTTCATTCGAATTGACAAGTGATCCTACAAATACATAGCCATGTTTAATATCAGAATTATATTCAAATTGAAGTTCAAAATTCTCCACTTCTAAAACTGTTCCGGGTTGCATATGTGAGATTCCTTCGGTTAATTTAGTCCACGTTTCAATTTGCTTGTAATAATTACTTAGTTTATTAGCTTCTTTACGTAAATGTTGTTTTTTCTCATCCGAAGAAACTGTTAAAAGAATATTTTTAAGTTCGTTACCTTTTTTATTTCGCTTTGCGTTAATCTCTCGTTCTAATTTATCAAAAGCGATTCTAAATTCATATGCACTTCTGCATCTATCATATATTTCAAGAATTTTTCGTTCAAAACTCGAACCAGATTCCAATAGTCCCAAAGCGTCGTCGCTAGCACCAAATACACCCTTAAATAAGCTGAATTTTGTATCTAAAATATCATAAACTCTTTTATCAGCTTCATTTTGTGAATTTAGTAGATTGAAAACATAGACATCTCGTTTTTGACCATAACGATGGCATCTACCGATTCTCTGTTCAATTTTCATAGGATTCCAAGGTAAATCATAATTGATAACTGTATCACAAAACTGTAGATTTAATCCTTCGCTAGCAACATCAGTGGCGATTAAAATCTTAGCGTTATATCTGAATTCTTCGACCATTGCTTGTTTTAAGTCAACCCCTGGGTTATTAGTAACTCTCCTTGGATTTCTAGCTCTCCATGCGTTATACAGAATTTTATTTGTAGGGTCGCTTACTTCACCGTTAAATAATAATATGCCATCAAACCCTGCTTTCTCAAGCGTCTCTGCAAGATATCTTTGTGTTCTTTTTGATTCGGTGAATATCAATGCTTTATTTGAATATCCTTTGTCTGTTTGTATTTCAAATGCAAATCGAAGAGCATCTATCACAGCTTTTGATTTTGAATTATCTTTTATTTTAGAAGCGATTTCGATGATTTGTTCTACAGCTAATAACTCATCATCAATTTCTCTTCTGTATTTTTCTCTTTCAATTTGATCGATATCCTCTTCTTCAACTTCTTCTGATTCATCATCATCTGAGTCAATTAAATCAAAGAAATCTTTTAAGCTTGTACTGGCATTTTCAATTTTAGTATTTTGTTTTAAGATTAATAACCTCTCTTTTAATCTTTCAAATGTTTCAACTACTGCAAAGCTGGATGATGCCAGTAGTTTTCTGACAACCATTTTAACCAGTCCATTGTTTTGGATTGTAATCGCATATAGGACTGGGCGTTGTAGATATTCATTTGTAAGTTTGTATAAAATTGCTTCTTCTTTACTTAACTCAAAATCCATTAAAAAGCATTCTCTATTACTAAACTGTAGATATTCTGCAACATCTTTTCTAAGAGTCCGATGTAGAATAGGTTTTAAATCTTCTTTTAATCCAGAGTAGTCTTCTGTTTTAACATAGTACATATCAAAAGTTTTTTCATTGACAAATATCTTCTCATCGATATACTGCGATAAAGCAAAAAGTTCTCTTAAGTTGTTTTGTAGTGGTGTAGCTGTAAGTAATAGTTTAGGGATATATTTTGTAACATTGAATAACCTCTGTGGCATTTTCGCTCCATTACCTAGGTTTCTTAATCTATGTGCTTCATCAAAGACGAAACAATCCCATACAACGTCTGAGAATTTTTGAATAAACCATGGTGCCATACCATATTGAATAACAACAATAAGAGATTCCTTTTTTTTGAAATAATGATTCCACAAGTCAAAATCTCTATAATTTACAGCATACTTGCTTTCTGGTATATAGCTTTCTAAACTAAACTTTTCTAATAATTCGTCTTGCCATTGTTTTCTTAGTGGGGGTGGAACTACAACCATAATCCTTTTTGCATTGTTAGAAAGCAGGTATTTTAGTACCAAGCCAGCTTCAATAGTTTTACCTAAACCCACTTCATCAGCAAGAATAATTCCTCCTGTTTTAATGGCCTTTAATGATGCTAAAAAAGCCTCAATTTGATGAGGCGTTTTCTCAATATTTAAATCCTCTAAATAGCTATAAGGTGATTTTTTGAGTTCAATTAGTTTATTTAGACCATACTGTTGTATTAGCGGGTTAGACATTCCGATGCTTCCCTTCATTCAATAGTTGGATTCTTAAAGCGTTAGCAATCCCCTCCGCCATTAAGGGAGGAACCGCATTTCCGATTTGGATAAACGCTGATGTTCTGCTACCTTCAAAGAAATAATTATCAGGGAATGATTGGATTCGAGCTGCTTCTCGTACTGTAATGGATCTAGCTTGTTCTTTATCATAATGAATGTAATAATGGCCATCTTTTGATATGTGAGCTAACATTGTATGACAGCAAGCGAATCCAGATGGAATAACTTTGAATCTATCCACAAAAACTTTTTCGTTTTTATGTGTTTTAAGTTCGACTGGTAATTCTGAATATTTCAACCTTTTTCCTTGATTCCAGTTATCAACAGCAATCTGATAAATAATTTTATCACGATCATTAACAGGTCTAGCAATGTGCTGCGTTAAAACATCGTCTTTAAATCTGAGATTACGTGAAACATAATCGTGTATTTTCTTAAAAGGATAGACACTTGATGATTCTCCGGCATTAATTTCTGGTAAATCGCCTAATATATCTTCTAAAGTCCACGTTGGAACTATAGATTTAAAACTAGGGTATTTATACTTTGTACCTTTCTTCCACCCGATAATAATAATCCTTTTACGTTCTTGTGGCACACCAAAATCCTTTGAATTAAGTTGTTTATATTCTATATGATATCCCGCCAAGTCAAAGATAGTTTTAATGTCTTCCCAGTGTTTCCCACCATCTGCTGTCAGTATACCAACTACATTCTCAAAGACAAACAGTTTAGGTTGATATCTGTTTAAAACCTCACAATATAGTTTATAAAGATACTTTCTTTCATCATCATTTACATCACCACTTTGTCGAGTAAGAGCAATTTTGCGCTGCATAGCACGCCCTGCTAACGAATAGGCTTGGCATGGTGGTCCACCGACAACCAAATCCACTATGTTTTCGCCTTTTAAATTATCTATCATTTCAAATAAATTGGGCATAGTATCTGCAGACATCTTGAATAGAATAGCTGAATCTAATAACTTATTGGGAATCGATTTATACAATTCATCACGTGAAATTTTACCTTTAAGATAATCATAATATATTTTTAATTTATTATTTTTTTTTAGGTAGTAATAAGAAATCCTTGTTTTAATCGTATAAATTGCATCTTGATTCATTTCCACATGAGCTATCGCTTCATAGCCAGCCTTAATAAACCCCTCTGACAAACCACCTGCACCAGCAAAAACATCTATATATCTCATAAAGAATTCCTCTCTCTTGAACTAATAATTTATGGCATATTCTTTATACCCTGAAAAAACCTAATGAATCATTTCATCAAAGGTAGATTACACAAGTATCCATAAACCTTTTGGAGATAATTCAGCTGATAGGATGATACCCTTTTTTCTCAAGTTAGTAGCTGCCCATCTAATATCATACTGCCATGTATATAAAAGATCACCGGATTTATTAAGTGCTTCTGCATAATTATCCCATATCCATTTACATATTTGAATTATGTAAGCTTGTTTTCCAAAATGTTGAAGAGCTTCAACTAATATTTTTTCTAAATCTGTACGACTAATCATAATATTAACCCCCATTGTTATCTCAATTGTATATAATTATTATACTCCTCATGAATAAATAGTTAAATCACATTTGTTCTTCTTTCCTCATCACGGGAAACACTATTACTAACACAACCAACAACCCATAAAACCATGCATCCAGTGGTTTTACTTCAACAACTTCAATGGCTTTTTGACTGACTAAACTATTGATTCTTTCTAGTTCTAAACTATTAGCTTTCACATTGTATAAGTTCTCATTCAAATAGATGACGACATAATGTTCATCATCTACCCTACTTCTTCTAACCACTCTCGATGGATAAACCTCTACACCTTCGATATCGTTTAAAGATCCTTCAATCTCACTCCAAGACGAAACTTGGTGCCAATTAGCAACCAATACTCTGCCATCTTTGATTGTGATCATGTGGTAATCAAATAGTGCTACAGATAATATAATTACGAATAGCACAAACTTTATCATCTTTAAACGCATGTTTCCCCTCTTTTACTTTTTTCCTCTAATATACTGCTCTGGATATGTTAAGTCAACACCTAATTTAGGTGCTTCATTAATGACTAAATAAGGATTACTTAAAAGTTCTCTACCAATATAAATAAAGTCTGCTCTTTCTGATGAAACAGCAAGTTCTGCCATTCTTAAATCAGTAATTAAACCACCACCCATAACAGGTAGACCTGTTAATTCTTTCACCTTTTTAGCTAATTCTAATTGATATCCTGGATAAGCTTTTATCTTAACTAAGATGTTACCACCTGATGAAACATCAATCAGATCTAATCCTAAATGTTTCACACTGTTAATCGCTTCACTAATGGTTTCTGGTGTGACACCTTCAGGAACATATTCATAGGCTGATATACGAAGTGCTAACATCTTTTCTTTTGGCCAGTATTTAACAACTTCTTCCATCACTTCTTTTAAGAAGACCTTGCCATCAGCATAGATATCTGTTCTCTTATTTGAAATGGGTGATAAGAATTGAAAGATTAAATAGCCATGAGCACCATGAATCTCAAGTAAATCATAACCTGCTTGATCAGCACGTCGTGCTGCTTGACCAAAATCTTTAACCACTTGTTTAATCTCATCAAGTGTCATCTCTTCAGGTGTTTGATAATCCTTTGAATAAGCTAATGCTGATGGACCAATAGGTCTTTCTACTTTTGCTTTTCTTCCTGCATGATTGATTTGAATACCTGCAATCGCTCCATAATTTTTAATCGTTTTAACGATATGCTTTAAGCCTTCAATGTGATCATCACTCCAGATACCTAAATCATTTTTGGTGATTCTTCCGTCAGGTGCAACCGCTGTTGCTTCCTGAATGATGAGTCCTACACCACCAATGGCACGTGTTCCATAATGAATGATATGAAAATCATTAACTAAACCGTCTTCCTTTGCACTATACATACACATCGGTGGCATGACCACTCGATTTTTAAATGTATAGTTTTTAAGTTGATATGCGTCAAATAGCATAAAAAAGCCCGCCTTTCATGGATGAAATCTTACTCTTATTGTACCATGAAAAGCGGTGTTTAAAGATATTTCTTTAAGTTTGATGGTTTGTTTATTCTTCTTTTGTTGGCATCATGAGCATCATGATGGTAAAAAAGTGAACTAAGAAGTAAACCATCAGTGGTAGAAAGATGTCTAAGACATCGTGAAATAGATCGATATATCGAAATAAACCCACAAGGATATAACTGATCCAGATGCCTGAAACAATCATTGTTGGGTTAACTTCAATATCACGTAATCTTCTGATGATGAGTGTTGTAAATGATATAGATGATAAAAGCACATACGATAAAAGAATATGTCCAACAATCGTTATACCTATACCAAAATCAATCACTTTAGATGAACTTACAAAAATGACAGTGATACTGACCAAGGCAAGTTGAAAGAGCAATGCCAAGTTGGCATCTTCTAAAGGGGTTTTTCCTTTGGTATCAAAGGTTTTATGAAATGTTAAACCCATTTGATGAAGCCATCGTTTGATCAATTACATCACCTCATTCTTAAGTTAAATCAAGAAGGATCTCAACAAATCTTGTCATATCTCTATCATAAGGATATTCCAAAAATATCTCACCATCATGTGTATTTCTTACGACAAAAAACTGATCTTGATATGTAAAAAATATATAATCCCCATCATAACTGGTATAGAAAATCACATCCTGCATATGTTCATTGATGATGGGTTCTAAAGCATCGACCGTTAAGAGTTCTGTGCGATAAGCTGGAACTAACATAACTTCATGATTTAAAACTTGATCTTTTAGATCGGATAAATCGTTACGACTAGCTAATGCAGAAATCACATAAATCCTTGTTGTAGCAATCTCATATGATGAGATGTAGACAACTTCTTTTGGATCTTGTTTCTGGTAGCGATAAGGATAACTATAGATTAGTTTTTCACCATGATTTGTGAAAACATGAAAGACATTAACTTGTGCATCTGGATGAGCCTTAAGTGGTGCTTCATGAAATCTTTCATAAATCTCTACGGTGAAACCTAATTCATCCCATTCACCATAATGATTTAAATCAAACTGTGCTTCTGCATAAACTTCAATGACATCAACACCATAATCAGTTTCAACAACTTCTCTCCAATCAACTTCAACAACACGTCTATTGATCATAGAAACAACTAAAAAAACACCAAACGTTAACACAAGAATTAATTCAACACCTGCAATCTTTCGTTTCATAGGTGGCCCCCCATTCATTTGTTAGTCTCATTTTATCATAACTACAAAAAAAGATATCATTTTGATGACATCTTTTCATTGAGTTCCTTCCATTTAGCTTTTAGATCTAACTTCTCTTTTTTCTCAAATAAGACATAACGTCTGATAAAGAGTGCTGTAATGATAATCAAAGGAATAACCGGTGTTCCTGGACCAAACCAAAACAAAATCACTGCAGTTCCTAATCCAATTAAATACGCGTTACCCGATAAAGATCCTAAAAGAAGTGCGATGACTGCCCAACCATGAAAGATCATATAACTGATGAAAAGTGCGATGAGTCCCCTTAGTGAATTCATCGATTTGATGATTTCCCAAACCATCAGGAAAAACTTTTTCCAAAAATCTATAAACGTCTTCATATGAAAAAAGAAACACCTAAGGGTTATTTCTTAGGTGTAACCTCTGCTTTAAGGGTACCTTTTTCAAACGCTTCGGGATAAGGATAAGCCTCTTCTCTCATACGTCTAAATAACACATAAACAAGACCTCTGACCACATCGATACGTGTAATCACACCATATCCTTTTTCGCCTTCAATCTTGACTTTTTCACCAATTAAATAGGTTTCATTGCTCCAAGCCATCAAAATCACCTCTCACTTAAAACATTATATCATAAACTATTTATTTTTTGGACGATATCCACGTAAAATTGAACCAATTAAATAAACTTTTTGTTCATCATCTTGATCTCTTAAAAAGTTAAGAAGTTTAGATGCTTGTTTGTTAGGGTTCATGGCACAAAGTGCAGCTAGATCACTTTGATAAAGTGGATGCTTAGCATCATGAAGATTCTTAATCAGATTTAAACGGTCTCTTTCTTTTGCTCTAATAAACTTATAAAAGTCTTTTAAGATATCAGGAATAGGTACGTAAAGATCGACACCTCTTCTATTTTCAAGATCACATGCCATCTCATAAAGTTTAATCACTTGTACTTTACCCATGTAGGTAACAAATTCATTAAGTTCAACATCACCTTCATGCCATAAAATAACTTTTTCTAAGAGTGATAAACGCCATAAGAAACGGTGGGATGAATCACTGGTTAATTGATACTCTTTAATAAATTTATCTTTAACAGTTTTAAGTTTATCCAGATTAAGTGTTTCAAAAATACTTGCTAAATCTTCTGGAATATCTGTTTCAGCAGTTTCATGTTTTAAGTAAACTAAAATATCATCTAAGATCTTTTTCTTCTCTTCTTTATAAGCTTCTAGCAATGGCTCTACAAAGACATCTTTCGTATTAACTTCCATCTTGTTTTTCTCAAAGACATAGGTGTGATAACTAAACTTTTCTTTCGTTAAATGTTCCGTTGAAAGGATCGAAAAACCCATACCACCGTTCGGATATGTCCGGTGGGTGGGATGACCAACGATATCATTTCTGATGTATTTAAGTTCATGTAATGTCGGATTTGAGTTGACATTGATATGATACTTATATTGGGTTAACCCAATCGCAAGATCATATAATGCATCAATTGCTACAAAGAGTCCTTGTAACATCCCAAACACATCTAATAAAATCGCACCTTTTTGATCTTGTTTTTCTTTTAAATAACGATCAATCATTAAGTCGACATGTTCAAGCATGGAAAAAGAAGACACAGCTCGATAACCATGGGAGTTCTTCTCATCTCTTTCAGTAGCTTGGACATAACTTCTTAACGCATTTAAGCTCATAAGCTCTCCTTGATCTTTTGAATTAAAACAGGTGCGGGTAATTGTTTATATAAACTACCTTCAATAAGACCAACATTTAATCTTTCTAATGATTCTTTTTGATCTTTTGTTTTCACATTACGAATGACTAATGCCATTTGGAATGCTTCAAGCATTTCTCTAACTTTCATGATATAACTATGCCACTTCAACGATTCTTTCTTCATATCCAGATGAAGTGCATGAAATGGATAAGATAATGCCATTTCTAATGAGGTTGTATCTAAAGCGATACCTAAGTCAATCAGTTCTTGAATCTGATTGGCATAATGTGAAGGTCTTAATTCCATATCAAATTTTAGTCTGACGAACTCATAAGGAATACCGTACTCTTTAAATGTACCTAAGAGATAGGAATTAAAGGTAGGTTCTAAGAACGTTTCTTTAGAAATAGGAATCGTAATTTTGATAAGTCTTTCCGTCTTTTTTTCTAGTTCGACTAAGAACTCACACACCTTCTTAATATGAAATCTCTCAAGATCTGCTAAACGATGTCTCTTTTTAGCGATTGCCATTAAATATCTATTATCAATCGATAGGTTTAAAAGGGCGAGTTCACTTTCATACTGCCAAACTCGATTTTTCTTAATATCTGTAATTTGATTAAAGACTAATCCTAAAGACTTTTCTTCAATAGCAACATTCAAGTGATCAATCACCTGCTGTTCAAAAAGTTCATCTTCATAATCACGATACACAAAGAACACGTATTTTTCTTCTTTATCGCGTTTCGCTTTTTCTAACGCGATATCTAAAAATCTTAAAATCTTATCAGGATGTTTTTCAACCGTAACAACAGGATATCTCAAAATCCCCATACTCGCGTTAAACTTCTCGTAGGGTAATACCTTGGATTCATAGACATCTAAATATCTAAAATACTCTTTAGCAGATTTGGTAACAGATCTAATATCGTTAAAGGGAAGGATCACGATCAATTGATTAAAATCATAACGATAGGTTTTACCTTCACTGAAATACTTTTTGGTGTGTTGAGCAAACTCTTTAAAATAATGTTTCATCTGCTCAGTACCATAGATGTGTTTTAAGGTTTCATCCAGTTCAATCAGTAAGAACGATGCTTTATCCTCTAAAAGGTCAGAAAACTCTTTAGAGAACAAATACTTATTGCCTAAATCGGTATCTGGATCAATCGTGGCTTCTTCTAATAAAGCTTTGGCGTGATCCACTTGATTCGTTTCATCAAAAAATAGACTCATAACGATATGCTCATCTCCTATCTTTAAACTATATAGCTTTTCTAGGATGTGCTTTTCTTGATATCGATAGCGAAGCTCTACGGTTTCACCTGATTTATTGAGTAACCTCATTAATGTCTCTTTATAAAGATTCACATGTTCATAAGAAACATCTCTTAAAAAGAGTTCTAAGTGATGATGTGAGTCAATATGAAAAAGGTGTTGTGCAGCTTCATTATACGTCGATTTATGTTCTTTTAATTCACGATAAGCCAAAATAGGTGCGTTAATCACACGTTCATAGAAATGATTTTCATGCTTGATTCTAGATAATTTCTTTTCATCTAAAAGATGACCTAAAAGGATGGCTGCAGTGAGTTTTAAGAAATCATAGTGAAGACCAGGATCTTGAATAGTCTCTTCAAAGTGGCTGATGAAGACACCTTGATCAGCCAAAGGGAATGCGTAGACAAATTTGATATCTGCTTCATAATCTTTTTGCGTGATGATGTTTTTGGGGAAACGAAGCACTTCGGTTTCCTCAAACACTTCTTCACCTGTATCTAAGACGTGACTAACGATCGAATCAGAGATCAGCTGTTCTAAGATGGACTTATCATAAAGTCTTTCTTTTTTATAGTGAAATAAGTTGGGTGATTCACCTTTTAAATAAACGATCAATTCTTTCACGTTAAGTGATGTTTCAACTTCGATAAAAAATTGTCTTAAATATTCTCTTAAAGGGAGTTTATCATCAATTAAATGAGAGAACACAATGAGTTTTTCTGCTTTTTCTAAGTCTTCTAAAACCCTTTGATGCGATATCTTTTTTTCTTGAGGTTTCTCAACAAAAATGATTTTCTCTTCTTTAGTCTTTTCAACTTCTGGTTTGACAACCACTTTCTTATCAAGTGCTTTGGTGATCGCTTTAAGTTTCTTCGTGTAAAGATCAACTGATGGTTTATTATCCATCTTTTGATAGAGTTTAATGATGAGTTCACATAAACTCTTCTTTAAGGTATCTTCAGCTTCATCAATTAAAAGTTCATATTCAGCTTCTAATGTTGATGCTTTATGGTAATCTTCTTTCGCTAAATAAGCCTCAAATAAAGGTTTTAAAACATTGACATGATCGTGGTTTTCTCTAAGTTCTCTCAGTGCTTTTTGAATGACTTCATCATAGCGTTCTAATTGAACTAAAAGATTTAATTCATCGACGAGATAGGCTTTACCTAAATCGTAGTTATAAAGATCATAGATTTGATTGAGTGCCATCTCATATTGATGATCATCTCTATAGAGAACAAACAACTCTTTATGACAATAGATTTTAACATCAACAGGAATCACATCATTTAAGATTCTAAGAATGTCATCTAAATAAGGAAGCTGCAAAGCTTTCTTATATAAAACATCATCCATAAACCCTAAATACTGTTTTAACATGGGGAGTTTTTCTTTTCTTAAATCGATTAACCATTTCATCTCATCATACTTTTGTAGATGATATGAAGCATCAATCAGTGACTTAATGATCTTTTCGCCATAAGGTGTTTCTGTTTGAAGTTCAATTTCCTTTAAGACATGCATACCTTCATCAAAAACGACTTTATATTCTTCTAATGCTAAACAGATTTCAAAGTAATAGCTAAAAGCCGCTTGGTAATCCGTATGACCGAGCGGTTGTTCTAGGAAGTCTTTAATAATGGAAAGACTATGTGGTTGTTTAGGAAGCTTTAAAACATCTGATAAACGCAAATCTCATCAACCCTTTATCTCATGATACAGTGTTTCTGCTAACTTTAAATATTTTTCTGATAACATCTTAAAATCAAAATGTAGGACTTCAGATAAACCAATCATTTCTTTTCTTAAGGCGACTTGGTGCCACTGAAGTGCTTGATACATCCGGTAAAATCTAACAGCATCCGCTTCTTCTTTGGTTGCTTTTCTACCTAAGTAAGTATCAAGCAGTAATAAGGCATCTTCAAATTGGACATTACCAAAGGATGCGATATCATAATAAAACTCATTCCATCCAGCATATTCCCAGTCTAAGAGATACACCTGATCTCCTATCACGATATTAGAGCGTTGTGCATCGCCATGACAAAAGACTTTAGGTAAATGTTTTCTTTCTTCTTCATAGATCTTTAACCATTTAGACTTAAGGTCAAGGAATAGCTCTGAACGGATATTTGTAAATGATTCATACATGTTTAAACGATCAATTAATCCGTAATCTGATGCAGGTTCTAAGTTAGAGTTATGTAGTTTTTTTAGAACGTCACTGACTTCTGTTAAGTGTTCTTTAAAGTCTAATTGTGTTAGTACAGTACCTTCTACAAATAAAGCTGCTTTCTCACCGGTTTCAACATCAAAATAAACCGTTTCATTGTTAATCTTTAACGGTTTAATGATCTCTAAATTCTTCTTTTCAATCGTTCTATCTACAAAACGATTTCCTTCTTTACCAATCACACGGAATGTATAATGGGTTCCTTTGATTTCAATATGATACGTTAAGTGGCTCATCCCACCTAACATTCTATTCATAATCTTGACATCTTCTGGTTTAACATGAAATGCATGTGCTGCTCTTTCTTGAATCATAGTTTCTATATTATTCATAAGTTCTCCTGATAAAAGGTCACTTGACCATCTTGATAAATTGCATAAGATCTTTGAAAATCACCTAAAGCTCCTGGGTTGATAAACATGATACCCTCATCCACCATCAAATATCTTTCATGGGTATGCCCAAAAATGACGATATCTACTTCCATCATTTTCGCTTTTAACTTTAAGCGATCTAATCCAAATTTGACATATTCTAAATGACCATGCGTCAGCATAATCTTTTTACCATCGATATCCAAAATTCTAAAATACGGTAAATCAACACCAAAGTCATTATTGCCTTTAACGGTGATGAGATGGTATTTTTCATAGTAATGTGGTGATAATGCCATATCACCTGCATTTAAATGATCTTTGATCGTATGATGTTTTTTAATCACACGATCTAAGAGATCTAATTTACCGTGTACGTCACTCGTGATTAATAATGTCATCGATATCCTCCATCATGAGTTTCATGGCTTTGGCACGGTGCGATATACGGTTTTTAAGTTCAGGTTCAATCTCAGCAGCTGTTTGTTGGTATTCCGGTAGATAGAAGATCACATCATAACCAAAACCATTGGATCCTCTCATCTCTTGTGCGATAAAACCATCAAATTTGCCTTCATAAGCTTTAAATTCACCTGAAGGGTAACAGACAACGATACTTGATATAAAGTACGCTCTTCTGTCTTCTACACCCTTCATTTCATCTAATATTTTCTTGTTGTTTTCTAAATCACCTAGGCCAGAATATCTTGCTGAAAATATACCAGGTCTTAAATCAAGTGCATAGACATTTAAGCCTGAATCATCAGCAATTGTAGGCATGTTATATTTTTTAGCATAATAATAAGCTTTCTTATACGCATTTTCAAAAAATGATGTGCCATCTTCATCGACCTCATCATCATCTTTTAATTCATTCAAACTCACTAATTGAATCGCGTGATGACTAAATAGCTGTTTAATCTCACGGATTTTATGGTTATTTTTACTAGCGATTAACATGTGACGCATATCATCACCCCAAATTGAAATTGTTCTCTTCTATATTATCACATATTTCATATGTTCATGTTGAAATAGCCTAAAATCCGTTATAATGGAAGAGATGATAATCCATCAAGTCATAAAGAGGGGAGAAAGGATTGACATCTAAAAAAGATAACTTACTTAGTCAATCCGAGGATGAAGTTATGAATGAAGAAAAAGAAATAATCACCTTTGAAGATTTATATCAAAGAAAAAATGAAACATCAAAAAAAGAAAGACGTGACCCAGAACATAAACGGAGTTATATTTATACACTTTTAGTTTACGCAACCATTATGTATGTTGTAGCAACCATCATTGTCTTAGTGATGTTACAGTTACCTGCGATGACTGAAGAAGTCAGTGAAGCTGAAGTACTGATCAATTCTCTTGCTAATGATGAAAACAGTTTAGCACTGATTACACCAGATACGTGGTATGAATACCGTGATGCTTATAAAGATTACATCACTTCTGTTGGTTACTATGAAGACTATTTAGTCATGGTCAATACATCTAATACGTATGTTGAAGAAACGTTATTTTCTGCCATTGATGGCTTTGGAACAATGGCTTTTGATCCTTTGAAACTCGAGCAGACCATATCATACAATCCAGCGATCACATCGTGGGCAAATGGTGAAGATATTGCACTCTATCGTGCAACCAACCTACCGGTTCCACCGACATTCCAAGGAAGTTCTTATGTTATTCAGGGTCCACAACGCATCATCACAGATACCGCATCTGCTTTACTCAATTTCTTGATTTATATTTTATTATTACCCGGTATCATCTATTTCATGAAGTCTGATCTATCCTACGACTTCACTGAGTTTAAATCTAAAAAAGCAGAAGTCATCATTCCGATTATTGTCGGTTATGCCTATGTTTGGGTAGGTAATATTGTTGCCTCCTTCTTATCAACTTATTTATCTAATTTATTAGGTATACAAATCGGTGAAGCGGCTAACCAAAAAGCTATCATATCTGCTACTGGTTCATCACTTGGTATCCTCATGGTCATCTCTGCTGTCTTCATTGGACCAGTCATTGAAGAACTCGTCTTTAGAAAAGCACTCTTTGGCTTAATTAAAAAAGATAGTGTTGCATTACTTGTATCAACACTCGTCTTTGGCTTAATCCACGTGGTCAGTGAACCATCGATCACAGAAGCCTTAATCAATGGTTCATCTTACTTTATCATGGGTTTTGTCTTCGGTTATATTTATATCAAGTCTGATCGAAACATCATGATTCCTATTGTTGTTCATATCATCAATAACGCTGTATCAATTCTATTCATATTTTTATTATTCTAGGAGGATAAGAGAATGTTTCCCTATGGAAAAGCTATTTGTTACTCAGGTTATCGTGAAAACGAAAGTCCCATCACACGTGTATACCCTACCGAAGCTGAAGTTTTAGAAGATTTACGTCTTCTATCAAAAAACTTTAGTTACATTCGCATGTATGATCCTTATCAACATGCACAAACCGTTTTAAAAGTCATTAAAGAAAACAACATCCCACTCAAGGTGATGGTTGGTGTTGAACCACGTGGTGAAATCAGCAATCCAAACTGTCCATGGGGTGGTCTTCATTCTGATGAAGAAATTAAAAGAAATAAAGTGTTCAACTATGAACAACTCGATCTTTTAGCATCCCTATGCAATACGTATGAAGATATCATCATCGCTGCATCAGTCGGTAATGAGAACACATCGTCATGGCATCACAATTTGATGAAGCCTGAAACGATTGCAGCTTATGCAACTTACCTTAAATCAAAGATCATACAACCTGTTTCATTTTGTGAAGGTGGTTATAACTGGTTAAGTCATGGCAAAGTGATTGCAGATGCTGTTGACTTCATTTCTGTTCACACCTATCCTGTATGGCTTAAAGTGCCTTATCAGAAAGCCGTGGAAGCAACCAAAAAAGATTATAAAGATATTACAAAGATGTATCCGAATAAACCTGTGATCTTTACAGAATTTGGATGGCCAACCATGTCTAATGGACCGATGATTCCTGAAGAAACTACAGAAGCCTTCCAAAAGAAATATCTTGATGAAATCATTCCATGGAGTATGAAACAAAAGATCACGATGTTTATCTTTGAAGCATTTGATGAACCCTGGAAGGGATCAGATCAACCTGATGAACCTGAAAAACATTGGGGGATCTATAACGTTAAAAGACAACCGAAAACGTGGGCAAAAGACTTCTTTAAGTGCTGAGAACGTTTTCTAAAGTTGAGATTTAAAGTTTTGCTTGTATAATTATCTCATTATGTTACAATACCTCTCGAAAGCAAAGCTTGGATCAAGATGAGGAAATCCCTCTGAGTATATTGTGTCTATAAAAGCCAGCTTTGGCTTTTTTTTAATTCTAAAGGAGAGATATAACATGAAGAAATTTAGCTTAATATTAGTTTTACTTGTTTCTATCGTTTTACTGAGTTCGTGTAAGAATTCAAGTAACGTATTTGATTTTATTTTAGATGAATCCTACGATTCATTTGTTACCATGGCAACTTCTGCTGACTACGCACCTTATGAATTTATTGAAGAAGGTTCTGATGGTAAAAATACCGTATCAGGTGTTGATATTGAAATCGCAAAAGAAATCGCAAGAGCACTAGGTAAAAACTTACGTGTCATTCATAAGAATTTTGACTTTTTAATTGAAGATGTCAGAAGTGGTAAAGTTGATTTTATTATCGCTGGTATTACACCAACACCATCAAGAGCTGAAATCATCGATTTTTCAAAATCATATTACACAGAAGAATCCGTTGAACAAGTTGTTTTAATTCATGAAGACAATGCAGCTGCTTACGCAACTGTTGAATCACTAAATACAGCAGGTTTACGTGTAGGTGCTCAAACAGGTACGATTCAAGTTGAGTTTGCACAACTATTCACACCACTTGCAACTTTAAAAGCTATTTCAGATATTAATGAACTCATGAATAACTTAACCAATAAGCAAATCGATGCCCTTTATACCGAAGGTCCGGTTGCTGATGTCAGAATTAACCAAGGTGCACCATTTGTTAAGATCGTTTTAGATCAAGCATTAGACTATGAAGGTAATGCCATTGGTGTTAAGAAAGGAAATACAGAGCTTCTTGCTGTGATCAATAGCGTGATTGATCAACTCATCTTAGAAAACAAGATCACAGAGTGGCTTTCATATTATTCAGCATGATCGTTTACTTAAACTTTTCATTTCTAGAGAATCCTTATAACATAAGCCTTCTTTTCCAAGGTTTAGGTATGACCTTGTTGTTAGCATTTTTAGCTGTTATGCTAGGAAGTATTTTAGCCTTAGTGCCTGCATTCATGAGATTATCATCTAAAAAGATATTGAGCGTACCTGCAACTGCATATGTTGAAATCATTCGTGGAACTCCCATGCTTGTACAAGTCCTTTTGTTTTACCAACTTCTTAATATTCCACTTCTCTTAATTGGTGGAATTGATATGGGTAGTTTCGTCCCTGGTTTAGTAGCACTTTTAATTAACAGTTCTGCCTATATTTCTGAAATTATCAGAGGAGGTATTTTAGCTGTGGATAAAGGTCAAAAGGAAGCGGCACGCTCCCTTGGTTTAAATGAGTTTCAGGCCATGCGTCATATCATTTTACCTCAAGCCATTAAAAATATCTTCCCAGCATTAGGTAATGAATTTGTTACCATCATCAAAGAAACATCGATTTTCATGTACTTAGGTATTGCAGAACTCATGTATCAGATCGGTATCTTAAAAGCAAGTTCACCTGCAGTAACAGAATTATACATCACGGCTGGTATCCTTTACTTAATCTTAACCTACCCATTATCTAAATTGATGAACTTTTTCGAACGGAGAATGCGCCATGCAGAAGCCAAATAAACCCATCATTGAGATTAAAGATCTCACGAAAATATTTAAAGGTGATCTTCATGCGCTAAACGGTGTGGATGTGACGATTCATGAAGGTGAAGTTGTTTCTATTATTGGTCCATTAGGATCTGGTAAATCAACACTTCTAAGATGTATTAACTTAATCGAAACACCTACATCAGGACATATCTATTTTGAGAATGAAGAACTCATTCCAAATTCAAAAAAGGTCAATGAGTTAAGACAGCGCATTGGTATGGTTTTCCAATCGTTTAATCTTTTTCCTCATTTAACCGTTTTAGAAAATATCACATTAGCCTTAAAGATCTTAAAGCACTTATCAGATCAAGAAACACGTGATATCGCTAAAGAACTTTTATCGAACGTTGGTTTATTAGATAAGATTGATAGTTATCCTAATCAGTTATCAGGTGGGCAGAAACAAAGAGTTGCCATCGCTAGAGCGTTAGCGATGAAGCCTGACGTGATGCTTTTTGATGAACCGACATCAGCACTTGATATTGAAATGGTTGGTGAAGTTTTAAATGTTATCAGAGATTTAGCAAATCAAGGCATGACCATGGTGATTGTCACTCATGAAATGTCATTTGCTAAAGAAGTTTCTGATCGTGTGATTTTTATGGCTGAGGGACAAATTGTTGAAGATACAACACCTGATATCCTTTTTACAAAGCCAGAAAAAGAAAGAACGAAACAGTTCTTAAAGAGACTAAATATCGTTTAAAAAGAGGTCTAAGACTTCTTTTTTTTCACACACTTTTGATATCACAGAAGCTATAGCATATTGAACATTTTTGCCACTTTTACCACTTTTGTTCAGTAGAATGATTGAAGATTTTTTGTATCGCTGATAATTAAAAGAAAAAATGCCCATCACTGGGCATCCGTTTGAATACAAACTATTTAGTTACCGTTTCCGCTGACTTCGACATCTCTTAAGAGATTGACACACAACCCTAAATTATATTCCTTTGCATAATCCAAGGCTGTTTTTTGTAGACGGTCTTTTTTCATTGGTGTTTCTTTTTCAATCAGTTTTCTTAAATAAACGTGATCACGATTTAACACAGCAATCGATAACGCTTGTTTTTGAACTAAACGTTCATATTTTGGTGTAATCATATATTCTTGTAGATACTGAATCACATCATGTTTATCGAAGATCATTGCTGTATCAATCGGAGTTTCATAACGTCTGTTATGGATATCGATATAAGCATCACTTGCAAGTAACAATCTAATGGTTTCAATCGTACCAAAGCGTACAGCATTGAATACAGGAGTTTCAAATTGTGAATTGAGTGCATTTGGATCAAGATTTTGATTTAAGAGCATATCCAAAATTTGAACATTTGATGTTTTTGCTGCATGGTGAAGCAATGTATTGCCATAAGCATCCCTAATAAACCAGTTTTGTTTACTTTCTTTCAATAAGAACGGAATCACATCTTGACGTCCACCAGCAATGGCGTAATGAACAGGAAGTTTATCTTCTTGTGTCTTTTTATTTAAGTATGAACCCGATTCGATTAAGAGTTTAATCATGTCGAGATCACCTTTAAATGCTGCTAAATGAATGGGGAGTTCACCCACTCTATTTTCAACATTGACAGAAGCAAACTTCATCAATAACATTTTAGCAATATCGAGCTTAGCTTTTCTCGCACAATCAAATAGTGCGGTTTCACCATGTTCGTCTGCCAAATTGACATTGATATCCATATCAAGTAAATAGGAAATCACATCTTTTGCTGAACCTAAAACAGCGTGATGCAATAAACTTCTTTTTTTCTCATCGACCATGTCGATATGTGTCATATTAATCTTAACAAATTCGAGATCATTTTCTGCGGCTTTCATGAAGATACTCATCTCATAACACCACCTTACACTATCATTTTATCATGATGTTATGCAAACTTTTTCCACAAGTTTTGTGGATAAATGGCCTATCTAAGGGCTCATCTCGCTTACATTTTCTTTTCATTATTTAAACCACTTATTTCATAAGTGATGATGCGAAACAAAAAAAGCTTTATCCACATGCTGGATAAAGCCTTGCCTAGAGTTAGCGACTTCTTCCACCACCACCGCCACCACCGGATGATCCTCCACCACCTGATGAGCTCGAGCGATGTGCAGATATGGTTTGATTGGTGTTGTTTCTTCCTGTGCTATATGCATAATAAAGACCATAATGAAGATGACTATAACGTGCAGTGATCGATGTGTAAGGTGTTGCTTCTACATCTGATTGAGGGAGTTTGACTTTGATTTGCTTCATCACTTTATCTGCAAGTTTAAACGTTGCTGCATAGACGAGCATATGTTCCCATGTATTCACATCAGGCAAACTGAAATTCTTTAATCCGTCAAAATCTTCTAGATAATTTTTAAATGCTGTCCATTTCAAATAGAGTTCATGACCATGAGCTGAACGTCGTTTAATACGAAGGATATAGACTAAATAGATGATACCTAATAAGATACTTACTAAGAAAGGTATCACAAAGTCAATATCATAATGAATGCCTAAGATAATGGTTATGATAGCGTAGACAAAAGGTATCGCGCTCAAGAAAGTTAAAACCTTTTTACCTGGAAGATAGTTATAATTATCAAAGTAATCCCGTGATTGAACACTTTCCTTGATGGCTTTTACGAATGCTCTTGCATCACTTTGGAATTGGTTAGCTTCGTTAATACCTTGTTTACCATAATCTTTGATCTGTTTGGTTGTTACAGTTTTACCCTTTCCAATGTGATCAAAAAACCATGTGATAAGTGATCTCTCATGTGGTAACAGATCAATCGTACTTGTCTCTGTTCTTTCTAATGTAAAATCAGATGTTTTCGATTCTTCAAATCTATCAACAGCTATATACCCTCTTCGAATTAAGTCAAGAAGGGTTGCTGTTAAATCAGCATCATCGGTTTTCTTCATCCGCATTAAATATCCAATTTCTGCGGGTGAATCCTGACTGGGTAAATCAGATACATACTTACTGATATCTCCTTTAGGACGTTCTTTATCATATAAGATATATCCTACTACTGCTAATGAAATCATAACAGCAATTAATGTAACTATTTGCTGATGAAGAATCTTTTTAACTTGATTTCCTGTTTCAAAATAGTCACTTAAATTTGCTTCGTATGCTAAAAGTTCATCTTGATTCATTCTGCTATCATTGACAACATTTTTTAAAGGTATCTGATCAAAGATATCTTTAGGTGCTAATAATCTAAATTCTAGAAAACGATTATAAGATAAATCAGTTAAGTTTAATGTAAATGAAGTTGCTGAATTCATGGTGATCGAAACATCTTCTCTACCATGAAAAAATAAATTGAAATCAGACTTAGTATAGCTATTATCTGGCACATGAATCGTTACACTGACTTCTTGGATGTCAGCTTCCATATAGTCAAAAAGCTTCCAATTGAGTTCAGCGATATCTTGATAACTTGTCATCGCACCGATAATCGTATAATCATAGGTAAATTCGACATCGCCATTTAAACCACCAACCTGATGAAAATCGACAAAAAGTGATTCACATGATACGCTATATGGATCACAAATAATCGTTTCACCGAGTTCGTCTCGATCAAACAAAAACGAATAACCAATTCTCACTTGATCAGTAACATCTGTTCCATTTTTGATGACAGACACTAGAACATTGTCTTCATCAAATGATGCACGATTAACAGCTGATGAGACTAAAGGATAATCATCAGGATATTTATCAAAACCGATATCTCTAAATCTAACATTATAATCTCCATTATAATGCATATCCCATGTTTCAACGACATGCATATCACCAGATGCATTTAATGTTATATCTGCGTGATAACTTCTAATGGTAATATCAGCATCACTTAACAAAACGGATACAATCATAAATATAGAAATAGCCATAAACGGTATAAAAAAGAAAAGAAGCTTTTTTACTGAACTTGATGCCATATAAACCCCCTGTTAGTAAAGAATTAGATAATCTTATCATATCATGTATGATTAAATAAAAAAACCTCCAAACAGACGTTTGAAGGACTTTGTGTTTAAACAAAGATGATGTTACTTCACTGCTTCCTTGAGTAGTTTACCTGCTCTGAAAGCTGGAGACTTTTGTTCAGGAACAGTAATGAGTTCACCTGTTCTTGGATTTTTACCAGTTCTCTTCACGCGATTTCTTACTTCAAATGTACCAAATCCTGTGACAACAACCTTTTCTCCACGTCTGCCTAATGTTTCAGATACTGTGCTTGTAAAAGCTTGTAAAACGTCTTCTGCAACCTTTTGTGTAACCTGTGCGCGGTTAGCAATGACTGCGATTAATTCTGTCTTATTCATTTGATATCCTCCTTAAAGTGATTTTATTTTATCAAATATATGATAAGATTACAACCTTCTAACAACTTTTTCATCAAAAAGAATGGCTTAATAAAGCAATTGTTTCATAATTCATTCAATAACTGTATCATTTTTGATTGTATGAATTATTTTTATGTGTCTCTAAAGTTTATATGGATCATCTATAGATGATTCTTCTGTTATAAGTTTTCCAATTAAAACTTTCGGATATTCTTTAGAATAATAGATGATGATATCTTTATCCATATAATCCCCGATTTCATGAATCGCAAACATGTTATGTGATTTCATACGATGCTCTTCATTCATGAAGTCTTTAAATGTTACAACTAACTCTGATGTATTTAGATAATGACCATTTGTAACTGTTGAAACACGTCCAATACATTTTTCAAATGTTTTTGCTACTTTCATGATGGTTCGTAATTCATAGATATAGTAAATGACGAAAGTTAGAATGACTACCAGCAAGAAGACACTCATAAAGATTGCAGCTCCATAATCTGAGGTAATCATACCGATTAAAAATAAGAGTATGATAAAAGAAAAAACTCCAAAGATAAAAATATAACTCAGGAGTTTGTTGTATGTAACGGTATTTCTTATATCTTCTTTTTTCATAGTACCCCCCTATGTCAATTAAAAGTCTTCGCTCTTTAAATCTCTTGATAAAAGTTTTTGTAAGCCTTCTGCAACCGGTAATCCATTAAATATTATATCATAGGCAACATTGATCATGGGTAATTCCACGTGATTTTGTAGGCTTAAATGATGCATCGCTTCAATCGTACGAATACCTTCAATGGTTTGTTGTTCTGAACCATAGACTTCATCTAATGTCATACCTAGTCCAATTTTCTTACCAGCTTTAAAGTTTCTTGAGTTTTCAGAAGATGCTGTCACGATTAAATCACCGATGCCGGTTAATCCGAACGCTGTATCTTTCTTTCCACCCATCATTTCAACAACTCTTACAATCTCAACGATACCTCTTGTGATTACTGCAGCTCTGGCATTTTCACCTAAACCTAAACCAGTACATGCACCACTGATGACTGCAATCGCATTTTTAACAGCGCCACCAACTTCTGTACCAATCAGATCAGAAGACGTGTAAACTCTTAAATATTTATCATTAGCAAACACATGTTGAATCTCAACAGCTAAATCCATATCTTTTGATGAACTGACCAAAAGGGTTAACTTTCTTAAAATAACTTCTTCAGCATGTGATGGACCTGTTAAAACAACAAAGCCTTTTAAATGATCAGCTTCAATTTCTTCTTCAACGATTTCTGAGACACGTTTTAATGTTTCAGGTTCAATACCTTTGGATACGTTAATAAAAACCGATGGCTTCTTAAGAAGTGGATTCATTTGCTTAAGGACAAAACGAATCACTTTCGTTGGTACAGATAACACAAACGTTTCTGCGAACTCAGTAACGTCAGTTAACGTGTTGGTTGCAGTAATCTTGTCATCTAAAACTTCGTTAAAAAAGGGATGAAAATGTTGATTGATTTTATCAACAGCTTCTTTTTTAACATCATATATCAAGACCTCATGTCCATTATCTACTAATACTTGGGCTAATGTGCATCCCCATGCACCGCCACCTATGATACCTAATTTCAAGGGTTACGCCTTCTTTCTTAAGATAAGTTTGATCGGTGTTCCTGTAAAATCAATTGCATTTCTGATTTGGTTTTGTAAATAGCGTTCATATGAGAAGTGAACAAAATCTGGATTATTCACATAGACGACAAATGTCGGTGGTTTAATCGCAACTTGAGTTGCGTAATTAAACTGAGCTTTACCATGATTATGGATTGGTGTTGGGTTCATCGCAACCGCATCTTGAATCAGATCATTGATGACAGATGTCTGAACTTGTTTTTGATAATTATCGTAAGCTAAATTGATCGCAGGAAATAATGTATGAATGCGTGATTGATGTTTTGCTGATACAAAGACAATCGGTGCGTAGGTTAAGAACTGGAATTCATCACGAATTTTTTGTTCCATCTTTTTCATCGTTTTATCATCTTTTTCAACAGCATCCCATTTATTAACAACGATCACACATGCTTTATTGTAATCAGTGATATAGCCTGCAACGTGCTTATCCTGCTCTAAAATGCCTTCTTCACCGTCGATGACTAAGAGTGCGATATCACTACGCTCAATGGCAGAAAGTGCTCTTAGAACCGAATATTTATCGGTTGATTCATACACTTTACCACGCTTTTTAATACCTGCTGTATCGATGACGACATATTCTTTACGATCTTTTTTAAACCTGGTGTCGATCGCATCTGTCGTTGTTCCTGCAACATCAGAAACAATAACGCGTTCTTCACCTAAAATAGCATTCGTTAAAGATGATTTACCGACATTAGGTCTACCCACAATTGAAAATTGAACGATGGAATCATCATAACTGATGTCTTCATCAGTCATATAGGACATCGTGCGATCTAAAAGATCACCAATCCCAATCCCATGAATCGTAGATACAGCAATCGGATCACCAAACCCTAACGCATAAAACTCATATGCATTCATCGATAAACTGATATCATCAATCTTATTGACTGCTAAGATGACTGGTTTTTCTGTTTTGTAAAGCAGTTTAGCGATGTAATGATCAGCATCAACTAAACCGGTTTTACCATCAACAACAAAAATGATGGTATCTGCTTCATCCATCGCAACTTGTGCTTGTGCTTTTATTTGGTTTAAAAAAGGGGCATCGCCAATATCGATGCCCCCTGTGTCTATCAGTCTAAAATGTTTAGTTAGCCATTCGGCTCTGGCATAGATGCGATCTCTGGTTACACCAGGTTGATCATCAGTGATCGACAGACGAGCACCCACAAGACGGTTAAACAAACTTGATTTACCGACATTTGGGCGGCCAACGATTGCTACCTTATAAGGCATATTAAAACCTACTTTTCAAAAATCTACTTTTTCTTACCTTTTTCGAACTTTTCACCGAAGAGATCACCCAAAGTTGGATTTTGATCTTTTTCATCATCTTCTAAATATTGTTCGTATTGTTCTCTTTCAGCTTGTTCTAAAATACGGCGGATCGATAATTTGAGTGTCCATGTGTCCTTGCTAACTTCGGTCACAACAGCATTCACAACATCACCGACTGCAAAGTAGTCTTCTGGCTTATTGATCTTTTCAACAGCAAGTTCACTTGCTGCAATTTCGCCTTCAGCACCTTGTACTTCGACTTTAACGCCTTCTTTAGAAACTTCGATAATCTTAGCTGAAACAACTTCACCACGACGTAATGATACATTCTTCCAAGGATTATCTTCTAAAGCTTTCTTAGATAATGCGATACGTTCTTTCTTTAAGTCAAGTTGAATAATGGATAATGTCACTTCATCACCAATCTTGACATAGCTTTCAAAGTTATCATTTGGATTCCATGAGAATTCATTCTTATGGAGTAATCCTCTCACATCTTTAGCAACTTCAACGATGATACCAAATGGTAGTTTTTGGAAAACTGTACCAGTGACTGTATCACCAACCTTATGTGTTTCATAGAAAACTTCATAAGGAGTCTTTTGTAAAGCCTTCATCGAAAGGTCTAAACGGTTACCTTCTTTTTTAATCACTTTAACTTCAACTTCTTGACCAAGTGTTAACACATCTTCAATCTTTTCAATTCTGAAGTGTGACACTTGTGAAATACGAAGAAGTCCAACAACATGATCAAAACGAATGGTTGCTGCATGTGCTT
>CAZETB010000016.1:0-32931 GCA_964514865.1 uncultured Mariniplasma sp.
AAAGATCTATCACACTGATATGATGATCGTGCTTTATCTATGTATACCATTCTCATTAGTAATCATCATAACATCATTGATTTATTAGGAACTGATATTTACCATTTACTTATCTTTGATATTTATAAAAACCTAAAAGATCAGTTATCTAAAGATGCACTCATCATCCAATCAGACAGTAATAAACTATGGATTGTGCTACCAGAAATCGATACGGAGTTTTATGCTAAAAAAAATTAAGTATTTTAAACAAACCTTATACCATTAAAGACATCCCTCTTTACGCTGATTTTTCTGTTGGTGGTTCTCTCTTCTATCATATATGAGATAATTGTGATTTAACATCATTTGAGGATTCTGATATATCTGCTCGACATGCTCAACTCAATAATCTACCCTATGTCATTGGTGATAATGATAAACAAAAGAAGCGTTCTGAATATGATATACTCGCACACTTCAATAAAGCATTAAATAGTGGTGAAACTTATTTAGTCTATCAACCTAAGATTGACCTAGATACCATGAAGCCATATGGCTTTGAATCACTGATGCGATGGAAACACCCCGAAAAAGGACTTATTCCACCTGATGTTTTTATATCTTTAGTTGAAGAAACTAAATTGATTCATCAATTAATGGATTGGGTTTTATTTGAAACACTAAAAAAAATCAAAGCGATGATGGCATTGGGTCATGAATATCCCTTCTCTATCAATATTTCAGGGAAGAACTTATACGATCCTCAATTCTTTGAAAGAACGATGAAGATCATTGAAGATTCAAACGTACCTAGTCACTTAATCGAATTTGAACTAACTGAATCCACATTGATGATCAATCCTGAAGAAAGCAAGAAAACACTGAAACGGTTCGTTGATTTTGGCATTAAGATTTCACTCGATGATTTTGGATCTGGTTATTCGTCATTAGCTTATTTAGCTCAATTTCCTATTCACTACATCAAGATAGATCGCTTCTTCATACAAAACATCATGAAAGATCAAGCTATGTCAGAAATTGTGAAATCAACGATAACTCTATCGAAAACATTGGGATATAAAGTTGTTGTTGAAGGTGTTGAATCAAAAGATGTTGTAGAGTTATTAAAAGAATATACATGTGAATATGCACAAGGTTATTATTTCGCAAAACCGATGTTATCTTCTGATATCTCCGATTGGCTTAAGAAATATTAAAAATAATGAGCACAGATTAATCTGTGCTCATATGTTTAGATAAGTGTGTGTTTGCATCCTTCAAAGAGATGATATGCAATCTTTGAAGCAAGTCTTGCGTTGTTATAGACGAGTTCAATATTTGATTTAAGAGAGTCACCACTGGTGATCTCTTTTATTTTAGACAAGAGGAAAGGTGTTACATCTTGACCTTTGATATCTTTTTCTTTAGCTTCCTGAAGGGCTTTTTCAATGGCTTGGTCAATGATGTTATGATCCATACTATAGAGATCAGGAATTGGATTAGCAACAACCACACCACCAGATAAGCCTAATCCCCATTTGGTTTTAATGAGTTCTGCAATTTCTTTTGGAGTATCTAAACGATAATTGACGTTATATTTGCTATCCTTTGAATAGAAAGCAGGTAATGAATCTGTTTGATAACCAATCACTTCAACACCTTTGGTTTCTAGGTATTCTAAAGTTAAACCTAAGTCTAGAATAGATTTAACTCCTGCGCATACAATAGCGATATGAAGATGTGAGATTTCTTCTAAGTCTCTTGAGATATCAAATGTTTCTTGAGCACCACGATGCACCCCACCAATACCTCCTGTAGCAAACACTTTAATACCTACTAAATGAGAGATGAGGGCAGTACCTGAAACGGTGGTTGCTCCTGTCTTTTTTTGTGATAAGACATAACCAAAATCACGTTTACCTACCTTATAAACATCTTTAGCTTGCGCGAGATACGTGATCTCATCATGAGAAAGACCTACTTTGATCATGCCATCAATAATAGCAATCGTTGCTGGTACTGCACCTTCTTCACGAATAATCCTTTCAACTTCTAGTGCCATCTTTACATTTTCCGGATATGGCATACCATGAGAAATAATGGTTGATTCTAAAGCTACAACAGGTCTTTTTTCATAGAGTGCTTGTTTAACTTCATGAGATATTTCAATAAACTGATTCATGGGTTCATCTCCTTTTCGGCTTGATTCATTTGTCTGGTCAACCTGAAACCTTTAGTTGCATGTACTATTTATTCTGTTTTTTTCTAAAATAATAAGCGTTATAATAATCTTTAAATCCAATGTCATAATAGAATTTTTGATTAGACCCCACAAAAATGTCTTTCGCACCATCTTTTTGTGCTTCGCAAATGGCATGATAAATACATGCCTTAGCTAAACCTTTTTTACGATGTTCTGGGACGGTTGCTACTGGTTCAATTAGTGCGGTCTTTGTACCTTCAAGATACCATATACCTGCATAGGCTACATAGTGATCATCATGTATGGCAACATAGGTATATCTCTTTTTAAAGTGAGGAGATGATGTCATATGTCTTCGTGATTCAAGATTGTCTTCACTGTAATCTATGTCATCACCATGATTAAATCCCTTCCATAAAGCATAATGAATCTGATCAAGTCTATAGTCTTCTTCAAGTGATTTGATCTGATATCCCATAACTTCAGGACGCTCTACCTCAGTTAATGTGAATTTAATCATAGGATCTTTATCATCTGTTATTGCATAAGAATATTCATCTAAGAGTTCAACCATATCTGGATCATTTGGAATAATTAAATCATCGCCATCATGTCGTTCAATAAAGTGATCAATCATCAACTTCTTTAAGATCTTATCATCTTCATAAACCATATACCACATACGAGGTTCATCTTCAAATGTCATGAGTCCACAAATCTTTTCATGTTCATCTAAAAAGAGCGTAATCTCTGATAATTCATAATGTTCGATGGAATCCCTTGCAAACATCCACTCAAAACGACTCCAGTGCATGTTTAAAAACTGATGTTCTTCATTCTTACTTGCTATGAACTTAACAACATCCATAAAAACCTGATGATATGCTTTATCATTGGGGTATGGTTTGATGTGATATGTCAAAAGTAACACCTCGCTTTAACATCGTTTCTTATAGAAAAATTATACCATACCAAAATAAGACTATCAATGAACCTAACAATCATTTTCACTATAATAAAACATTAAATCTATGCTATACTAAAAGAAAAAAGATGAAGTGAAACGATGTATCAACCCAAGTTTTATAATCCAGAAATTGATCTTTTATTAGATGCTTTGCTCACCTTAAAAAATAAAGATGAAGTGATGAGGTTTTTAGAAGATGTTTGCACCATTAAAGAAATATCAGATATGGGGCAGCGTTTCACAGTGGCAAAACTCTTATCAGAGAAAGTCCCTTATCACACGATTGTTGATGAAACAAAAGCTTCTACTGCAACCATCTCACGAGTGAATAAATCTCTCATTTATGGTGCAGAAGGATATATGATCGCTTTAAATCGTTTAAAGAAATAATCAAGGAACGCGCTCGTTCCTTTTTTTGTGCCATGAATACGTTTTTATATATTTATCTCATTACTATACTAAAGTGTTAAATTATAATAGACGTCGAGGTGAATAAAAAATATGAAAAAATTATTAGGTTTGGTGGTTGTATTATTGTTTGGGTTAGCCCTTGCTTCATGTTAAGAAAAAGTGGTTAACACGTGGGAAGAAATCGAAGATCGCGGTTACTTCATAGTAGGTTTAGATGATACTTTTGCACCTATGGGATTTAGAGATACTGCTGGTAATCTTATTGGATTCGATGTTGATCTTGCTAAAGAGGTTTCAAGACGTTTAGGAGTTGAAGTGAGATTCCAACCCATTGAATGGGATGCGAAAGTCTTAGAACTCAACTCAGGAACGATTGACATGATCTGGAACGGTTTAACGATTACAGAATCACGCTTAGAAGAAATGAGTTTCTCTACACCGTATCTTGCTAATAGTCAAATCATTATGGTTAAAGCTGGTTCTACCATTGAAACTATGAACGATCTTGTTGGAAAGACTGTCGGTGTTCAAATCAGTAGTGCATCAGATGATGCTGTATCTGCAAGTTCTATCTTTACTGATTTAGGTGGTTATGAACGTTATGATACGTTCAACTTAGCTTTAGTTGAACTCTCTAATGGTACAATTGATGCAGTTGTTATTGATGAAATCATGGGTCGTTATATTATCAGTCAAAATGAAGGACAATATGAAGTGTGATCTCTTCACCATCTGTCGTATATGCTTTATAATCATATCTGATAAACATTTCAGAGATGGCACTGATCACATAACCAATCGCATTGATCACAAAGATCCAAAAGATACCTAATGTTGCAAAGATAATACCACCAAGTATAAGTCCAATAATATTTTGTAAGTTAGCAGATCCTTGCATATATGATGATGCTTGCTGCAACTCTTCATCTTTAACAATAAATCTCAAAAGAGAGCCACTCGCAGGATTAAACAGTGATGAATTAACCCCTAAGATGACATTCATGATAAACAAGATGATAAGCAATGTACCTGCATGATCAATAAAAAGAACAGCAACACTTACTAAACCAATCGTAATCCCTCTGATGTAGTCTGTTAAGTACATAATTCTCACTTTATTCATCTTATCTGCTAACACACCACCAAATGGCATACAAACAAGTAAGATAATACCCGATACAGCTAAATAAGCTGCTTGGATTAATGCTGCTTGTTCTACCCCAAAGGCTTCCTTAGCAATTCTTAAAATATATAAGCTAATAGCAAAATTAAATAAGACGTGTGCGATATTTGATACCAACACGCCTGCAAATAAAAGATTAAAATTCTTATTTTTAAAGATATTGACTTTCACTTTTTCGTCCATGATAACCCCACATGACATCGTATACGTTTAGTTTCATTGTATACCTATCATGAACATCTGACAAGATGAATTATGATATTCGTTTCTTAGATTTTTTATATTCATACATTTCTTGGTCTGCAATATGCATGAGATCAAGTGGTGTTAAATCATCATGATATACAAGAGACGATCCTAAAGATAGTCCAAAGTGATAAGGGGTTGCTTCCTCAAATGATTTCGTTAGATCTTCAATAAGTTTCTTTCTGGTGAGATATTCCTCATGATCTGTATTTTGAAAAATACATGCGAATTCATCGCCACCGATACGGTAACATTCTCCTTGATCTGCGAAAGCTTGACGCGCAATTTCATATGCTTTCTTGATTGCTTCATCGCCGACGACATGACCGTGCTCATCATTGATTTTCTTTAAGCCATCTAAATCAAATAGAATAAGTCTTAACTCCTTCTTTTTGATCGGATCTTTGAAGATCTGATCCATATCTCTTTCAAAAGCTAATCGGTTCTGACCTTGAGTGACATGATCCATATAAGCCAATTTTTCATAAAACTCGGTTTCATAACTGATCTTTAAACGTTCAACTAGATATCTTACATAATTCGCAAGAATATAAACCATCACAACTACAATACCTATTGAAATATAAAGTGATGTGTTTTCAAAGCGTCCTAGTAAGAAGTTTAAAAACTCAAAGGCAGCAAAAATAATAAGAACTATAAAAGCTTTAATAAACTTAAAAGCTCTTTCGTTTTGATTTCGTTTATAGTCTAAAACAAGACATGTGACAGCTGCGATAATGCCTACAGCAAGCCATACTTGAGAGAATATAACCGTCTCAAAAAAGTCATATGTCTTCGTGAAATATAAGACATTAATGATCGCAAAATGAGATAGATAAATATAGTTCATGATGATCATGGGTTTCTTATAAGATACTAAGATATAGTCCTTTAAATAAATCACCATGGGTACAGCAAATAGAGGTAGGGCTAAATATGCAAGTGTTCCGATTAAAAGTTCACTACCAGAAAAAAACTGTAGAGTACGCGATTCAGCAATCATCCACAAAGATAAGATAATCGCGAAAAGTCCTGCATATGCATAACCACGATCTTGTTTCTTTCTAATAATGAAATGAGAGGTCATCACGATGAGTCCAATAAGTAACACGATGAGTCCAATAAATAATCGAAGACCATAGGTTTCTATAATATAGTTATAATGCATCGCTTCTGTTCCATAAAAAACTTCATTAATCTGTCCAGACATCGCTTGATAAGGAGATGAAAACTCAAGGCTCAATGTTTGCCCATCCACATGTCTTGGAAGTGTAATAAAGTGCCAAGTTGATGCATAGGGTTCATCTAATGATGTGCCATATGTTTTTTCATAGATCAACGCATCATCTAAATACACTTTGACATTGGATAATGATGAACGAATCATCAAGACTTTAGGTTCATGAAAATCAGTATCTAAAACATGATCGATGCGATAAACAGTATTCTTTTCAACATCAAGCGTTGTAGGTAATGTGATGGATTCTCCTTCATATGACCATGTAGATATGGTATTTGGGTGGTCAATTGAAATCAGTTCACTTGTCCGATTGATGAAAAACAATGTTAATAAACCTGTTAAAACAAGTAAAAAGATGATATAAGGTTGATAACTCTTCATCAGATAACCTCCCTTCGCTTACCTTTATTATACTATAAGTTAATCTATTATTCATTTTTCAATAAACTTGGGTTATATAAAAAGAGTCACTCTTTTAAGAGTAGACTCTAAGAAGTTTACAGTAAGGATGAATAGACGTTAATTCTTCCACCTTTAATACGGTTTAACACAAATTTCTTATCAAATTGATTAATGTAAAATTCTTCATCAACTGATAGATCATCTGTAGGATATAAAAGGATACGGGTTGTATCTAATGCACGAAATGAATCAATCGAAATCTTAGATGTCATCACAGCTCCAAAAGGGTAGATCATCCGGTCAAAATCTTTTCTCGCATTCCAGTGTTGTCTAATTCGGGTCGTTAAATCCGAGGCTTTACCTACATAAAGTTGTTTGTAGTGATCGATAATCAAGATGAAATATCCTGACTTTTTGTTATAAAAGTTAAGATCAGAAGTTTCAAAGAAATCAGGATTGTTCTTTTTAAACTTCGTAACCCCTCGTTTAAACGAAAGGTTTGATAGCTCGTTTAAATAAGCCAAATTAAACTCAAAATTGAGCATGATATCTTTATAAAGATCTTCACACCATGACGTTTTATAGTAGTTTCCTGTGATATCAAAATCTAAATCAAATGTATCAACAAACGATTGCATATCAGTCATTTTTTTGCGTGTATAATCTTCTAAGTTAAGACCTTTAGGGTCTTGTTCCCATGCTTGTTTGATGATTGAAAGATGATAATCATCACGTAACTCTTGATATCGTTTAATCTCGTTTTCTAATAATTCAATTTTCTCTAAAATGTAGAGTTTTAACTTATATTTAGGTAAACCATTCAAATACGCTAAAAGATGTTCAAAATACCAAAGAACCCACTTCTTTGGCATCATTTCATACTTCTTATTTTCAAATAAATAGTCTTCTAAAGAAGTAAGAGATGTTTTTCTGTTGACGATACAGTAGTTCTCTCTAGTGAGAAAAAAACCATTATCTCTTTCCATAATACGTAATCCAAAATGATGCATAGTAACCTCGTTTGTTTTTTATTGGATAAAATACCTAACATTAGTTTAAACAAAATAAATGCCATTATCAAGACCAAAAAGAAAAAGAGGATGTCTTTTCCTCTTTTAACTGCTTAGTTTTGTGATTGATTAATGATTTCTTCTATAGCATCAATGATGATTTGAGCAGACTTTTGATGAGTGATATAACTTGCATGGTTATTAGCTCCTTCAGGATCACCATCTTCACCTACTTGTTTAATGATGATCACATGAACATAAGCTTGATCTTCTAAACTCAGTTGTGCAATCACTTGACTTGCTGCTGTTCCATTCAATGAACCTTCTGTCATTGTCCAAAAAATATGAGCTTGTGGTGCATCTTGTCTAAGTTTCAAAATGAAATTCCCTACACTCTCTTTGAACTCTTGAATTTTCTCTGTCTTATCAAATCCTGAAAGCTTATTGATCACTGCGGAATAATCATTTCCTCCGATATTCACGATGACATAATCAGGAATCACTTCGTGTGAATAGGGTATACCTATGAGATGTTGATGACTATCAATACCAATATCTTCATACGCTTTTTGGATATTTACTTCACCTGATTTATCATTAAACCCAAAGGCGAGACCCCAACCCGAGTTTGCTACAAATTCATAGGTTCCATCAAACGCTTGTGCTGATAAAAAACCAAATGAGTGTAGTGATGATGAATTTGCTGTTGTTCTTGGTTGACCTTCGATTCCCAATGCGCCATGTCCTGATATACCCGATGCTCCAATAATCAAGAAATGAGGTTTATCGATAACTTCTTTTTCGACAAAATAACCATTGGTTTCAAGTTGTGTAATCGAGGTAACACCATCTTCAGGTTCACTGCGTTTCACAAGTTCAACTGTATGAAGTCCATAAGTTTCAAATGAAGCTTCAAATACATCATCTGCATTTTTTTGTATAAATGGCTCTTCTGTTAAAAGATCACTTCCATCTTTACTCACACTATAATAAATATCATGTCTTTTCATCTCGAGATGCAAATGAATTCTTAAAACTCGACCATAGAAACGGACCTTAAGACCCGTTGCTGTATGGTAAAAATACATACGATCTTGTTGATAGATGTGTCTACCGTACCAATCGATATATGTACTATTCAGTTGTTCTACACTTAAGCGATTAACCTGATCAGGATGAGTAGGTTCATTTTTCTCAACGCATCCAAAAAGACCTAAGGTTAACAGTATAAGCAATACCATCAATTTCTTCATTTGTGTGCAATCTTCATGACAGCTTGACTGACATTTTTAGCTACTTTCTTATTAAATATGTTAGGAATGATATATGTTTCTTTAAGTTCATCCTTTTTAACGATGCGTGCTAATGCCTTGCAGGCTGCAATTTCCATATCAACAGTAATCTGTTTAACTCTAGCATCTAAAGCACCTTTGAATAAACCAGGGAATACAAGTGCATTATTGATTTGGTTGGGTAGATGTGATACCCCAGTACCAACGATCCGTGCACCTGCATCAAGTGCATCATCACGTGAAATCTCTGGTGTTGGGTTGGCAAGTGGAAAGACGATAGCATCTTTATTCATACTTCTAATCATATCTTTGGAAACAATATTACCAGCTGAAACACCAATAAAAACATCAGCATTTACAAGTGCATCAGATAATGAACCTTTTTGTTTCTTTCGATTGGTGATTAATGAAATTTCTTTTTGTGTATGATTAAGTTCTGGATATCCTTCATAGATCATACCAAATCGATCACATGCAGTGACATGTTTGGCACCTAATTGAATGAGAAACTTCGTAATCGCAATTCCTGCACTACCTGCACCATTGATGACAATTTTCACTTGACTTAGTTTTTTATCAACAATCTTTAACGCATTGAGTAATGCGGCACCACATACGATAGCTGTACCATGTTGATCATCATGAAAAACAGGGATGTCACACATTTCTTTGAGTCGTCTTTCAACTTCAAAGCAGCGTGGTGCAGAAATATCTTCTAAATTAATACCTCCGAATGAAGGTGATAATCTATAAATAGTTTCAACGAGTTCATCAACATTTTTTGTGTTTAACACAATGGGAATCGCATCAACACCTGCAAATCTTTTAAACAGTGCACATTTACCTTCCATAACCGGAATAGCCGCTAAAGGACCTATATCTCCTAATCCTAATACCGCTGTACCATCAGAGATTACTGCAACTGTTCTTCTCTTAGATGTTAACACATAAGCTTCATTGGGATCATCTTTAATGGCAAGGCATGCCTTAGCCACACCTGGGGTGTAAGCTAAGGCCATGTCATGCATATCATTGATCTTCATTCGGTTTTTTATTTCAATTTTTCCATTGATCTTTTTATGTAGTTCATATGATTCTTGCATCAAATCCATGATGTCATTCTCCTTTAATTATGATGTTGATACAGTCTTAAAACGGAATTCAAAGACACCATTCAATCCTAATGTTGTATCTTCAAATGTAACAAATACACTGACATTACCTGGGCCTGTATTACCATAGACAAAGGTAACTTGATTACCATTAACGGTTGCTCTTGAATTTGAAGTTGTGATCGTATATCCCTGGTGAGTTGCGTTTGCAGGTAAAATATTCACAACGATTGTAATCACTGTATCTAATGCAATTTCTTGTCTGACATCAATATTGTTATAAGCTGGTAATGTGATTTCAGTGGATGAAATGTCTACTGATGTAATCGCAACAGCTTCAAAGGTTGCAAAACGATATTCAAAGACACCATTTATTCCAACAGAGGTATCTTCAAATGTTACAACAACACTGACGTTACCTGGACCTGTATTACCATAAGCAAAGGTAATTTCATTTCCGTTAGCAACCGCTCTTGAATTAGAAGTTGTCACTGTGTAATTCTTATTAGATGCTGTTGTTGGTAAAATATCTACAACTAAGTTGATCACAGTACCAATTTCAATCTGTGGTCTTACTTCACTGTTGTTTGCTTCTGGTAACGTAAACTCTGCTGATGTGATGGTAACTGATGAAATAGGTGTATCAACAGGTTCAGATGCTGGGATCGTTTCAAAACGGTATTCTAATGATGGCAGGCTTGTATCTTCAAATGAAACAGTAATAGATACTCTTCCTGGACCTGTACTACCATAGACAAAGGTCACTTCATCACCATTGATTTCAGCTCTTGAATTGGATGATGATAAGGTATAACCTTTAAACTGTGCGTTTTCAGGTAGTAATGAGACATTAAATGAAATAACTGTACCAATTTCAACTTGTGGACGATCTTCTGCATTATTGGGTTGTGGTAACGTCATTTCTGATGAAGTGACAGTTACTGTATCAACATGAATATAATCTTCAACGGTAATAATAATGATATCTGTTTTATTGCCATCACGTGTGAAACCTGTGATGGTTGCTGAACCTTCACCAACACCTTCAACAAGACCATCACCTACAATTTTTGCTACGCTTTCATTGGATGATGTCCAAATTACAGCTTGGTCAGGTGCATTTGCTGGTGTAATACTGTATTCGATTTGGAATGTAGAACCAAACGGTAGAACTGCATTACTCAATGTAATGTTAAATGCTGTAATGGTTCCTTGCTGCCATAGTAAGACACCTGATTCAGCAAATTTGTTACCGACTTTAGTGAAATCTTCTGCTGTAAATGCTGGTAGTTTAGGCATTTCTAAATCACCTGGAACCCAAGTAACATTTGTTTCAGCATTGATTAATGATTTAAAGAGCGTTGTATTTGCATCAAATCCTGATGGAGCAATTTGATAAGTTGTTAATGTTGTTTTCGCATTCGCTTCTGTTAATTTAACACCACCATCATCTTTGATTGCAATTTCTGCAAACACATACGCATTTTGGATGTAACCATCACCTAAGGTTAAACCTGCAATACCACCTACAAAGTCTCTACCACCGATGAGTGCTCCTCCAACATAGACGTCTGTGATGTCACCAGCATTGATACCAGCGATACCACCAATATAAAGATCACCATGAATAGATGCGACACCTAAATTATTCGCACTATCACCTAATAAATTAGCTTGTGTCTTATCGATAAATTCTTTTAATGATAAAGTTCTTGCAAATGAACTATCGCGAATGATACCTTCGTTGTATCCTGCGATACCACCAAATGCAACGTTCTTACCTTCATTGCCTGCACCAACTTCTGCATAAGCACTTTGAGCAAACACTCTACCTGAAACGCTTGCGTATTGAATCGTACCAAAGTTGAAACCAGCAATACCACCACCATATGAATACGTGTTAGATGATTTACCACTATTTGCTTGGTTACCTGCAGGAAGTGTAGCCGTTACTGTCGCATATTCGATTAAACCATCATTGTATGCTACAACACCACCAACACCACGACCTGCCTTAACAGCCCCAACGCCACCAACTGATACATGTCTAATGATACCTGTTGATGCATTCGTGCCTGCAATACCACCAGCTCCCGTTGTACGATCTGCAGTATCTACTGATGCATAAACAGGTAGTTCACCTTGTAAACGTGGGTTTTCTAAAAGTGCACGTGTGTCAATATTTTCGATTAAACCACGATTGATATTAGCAACCGCACCAATCGCATAAAGATTAGCTTCTGATGCATAAAGCTGTGTTGTGCCTTCAATGACTAAATTCTTAACAACACCTGCTTCAGCAATCTCATGGAATAAACCACCATTACCTGTAAACGAAATGACATGGTTACCACCATCATAAACGCCACTAAATGTAATCTTTTTGTCATCGTTAACTTCAAGTGGTTCTGTTAAGGTAGAAAGAATATCATTGATTTGAAGATAATGTTTATTTTCATAACCATCTTCTGATAATAAAGTGATGACATCACTTATTTTAGTTACGACATAAGGATTAGTTTCTGTACCAGTACCACCAAACAGTAACAATTCAGTTTCAACCATTTCGTCATTAGATTCAATCTTGACATAGTAATAACCACCTTGTGGTACGTCTGTTGGCACAAATGTAACAACATGCATCGCTTGTGTCGTATCAATGGTCACATCACCTGCTAATACTTCATAGGCTGTGCCATCTTCTGGTTTGATTGAAACAACAAAGGTTTGAATATCCGCAAATGTTTGCATCCATTCTAATGATGATGTAAATGCTTCATCAATCATCTTAATTTCAGATGGTGCAGATGATATTTCAATCCATTTAGCTGTTAGAGTGAGATCATCCGTTACGATGTCTAAATCAAAATTCCATTCAAATGATCCATTCATCCATGTGTCAAACACATATCCTTCTCTTTCTGGATCAGCTGGTTTGGTGACTTTACCACCATTGGTAATCACCTGAGAGGTAAAGTTTGTACCTTCTACTAATTCAAAGGTGACTGTAAATGTTAAGTCTTCGTTATTGCTGGGCTTGCAGCCAACAAGTGCGATAAGACCTAAGAATAAAACAACTAGAAACATCCATTTTTTCATTTGATTTTCCTCCTAGACTGGAATGTAGGCGACAGAATTATTAAGCGCCATAATCACAAAGATAAAACATATAATGATCGGTCCAACATACGTGTTTCCACTGAGTTTGTAGAACCAACGATTGAAGAAAGGCATTAAAAACATCACAGGGATTAGTGTAAATAAAACATTCACATAAAGCCATTGTGTCGTACCATCAGGTAATTCAGTAAACGCGATGGTTCCTGTTTTAATAAATGATGCGTATTGAATGATGAGAATAATAGCTAAGCCTGCAATATTGGTGAATCCTGCAACCAAAAGTTTGATCCACTCTTTTGAGTGTCCTCTCATTTGCCCTGCATTAACTCTAATCGAATTAGAGAAATAGAAGACAAAGAAAAGTGGGAAGTACATCAATATTTGAATTAAGACCTTCGAGTTTAGTCGTCGTGCTGCCATGATGAAGATGAAACGATAATCGACTTTAAAGATCCAAACAATCAGCATCAGTAATAGGAAATAAAGTGATACAACGATGAGTGATAATAAAATGGATTTACCTAATTTCTTCCATCCCGGTAAAATACCCCAATTTCTAAACTCTTGTTTGAAGTTAAAAGTTGTTTGATCTTTTCTCTTTTGAATCATCATGCTGATGAGACGAGAAACAAAGAAGACGATCATCGCAAATGCTCCAGATAATACCGCCCATATCGCAACAGCATTATTCATGCGTTGTGGGAAAAACCATGTATTAACTGATTGACTAGCTTCTGGGAATAATGTTAAAGACATTTTTGCTGATGGCAAATAGGTTAATGCAGCAAAAGTTGCTGTAATGATGAAAACGATTAAAAAGTTTAGAATAGAACCCCACGTTCTCTTCTTCTCATTTATGATTGGTTCTTCTTGAGATGATTTAAAGAAGGGTATACGGTAAAGCAGAGTTGCCATCGGAACTAACATCGCTAATGATGCGATTAAGGATATCGTTGTTAAGACTTCTTTATACTGCCACACTTGATCACTCGGTGATAAAGTTGCACTTCTAAAGTCCATAGCAATTTCAAAGAATGCGATATTGTTTTTGTTAGCTTCTGAATTGTAAGGTTGAAATGCATGTATGGTTGCTGTATTAAACACTTGACGCATATTTCTTAGGTTGGGGTTACCATAGATACGACCAACTTCAATTTCTTCACTATCTGCAATTAAAGGTTGTCCTTGTTTTTCTAAGCCTGAATTCACAAATAGATGCGATTCTAAAGCATATCTTAGATCCGCTGGATTATATCCCTCAGGTGCACTTGGATTTAAAGGATTTCTAAATGCTCCTTCATCATACAGTGCATAATCCATACCCATATTACTTTTTGAATAAGCAATGTTAGTTGCATAAGATAAAACGTAACCACTGATAAACACAGAATGAACTTTACTGATTCCATTGTTGTTCACAGATTCTTTACCAAAATAAACGGCTGCTTGATAAGCTGCATTACCACCTGCAGAGTGTCCTGTGACACCAATCCTTGCTTTATCAACGAATGGATAGACATCATCATGATCATATACATAATCAATGATATCAAACACTCCATACCCTTCAACTGTAGCAATCGCTCTTCCTTGAAGTCCTTGGCTCGATGTTGAATCACCTTGGCTATAGGGATCAATATTGATCACAACAAAACCTCTTCTAGCAAGTTCTAAAGCAACATGACCTTGTGTTTCTCTTGAACGTTGAAATCCTGCTATGACAATAATCAATGGTGCCTTATTATCAACGGTTGCAGTCTCTGGTTTATAAAGATCGTAAGCAACAATTTGATCATCTCTGGCTTCAAAATAAACAGTTTCTATATCTATACGTCCAAAATCTGTCTGAATGAGTGATGCAAATAGGGAACTTAGAAAGATAACCAAGATGAGTATTAATGTCCAAATACCAGGGCTTCCTAATTTGTCTATAAAATTTCTTAATACGGTTTTAATGGGTTTTTTTGCCATCTTTTTTACCTCTATGTAAGCGTTATCTGGGATTATTATATCAAAAAACGAGGTTTTTGCTCACCCCGTTTCATACGGTTATTTTATACATTATAAATATTTTTTATATCTGATCATTAAGTCTAAGAAACTGAATGAACTCTAACGCTCCTTTATGAAGCTGTGCATCTTTTTGCCATATGAGTCCAATTTTAAGGGTTAATGGCGATACGAAGGGTAATCCAATAATTTCAGGATCATCTTTATCGATAAGTTCTCTCATCAAGAAGGCACCGCCTGCATTCATTTTGACGAAGTTTCTAATAACTGATAGTTGAGAAGACACTAATATGATTTTAGGTTCGACATCAACATCTTTATACAGTTGATTAATCAATTTGTTTTGGAAAAATCCTTCTTTCAATAAAATGATAGGTTCATCTTTAATATCATCAATCGTTACCTTTTGTTTAGATCTAATAGGGTTATGACGATTAACACAATAAAGCAATTCGGTTTCTATAATATCTTCTTTTTCATAATTCTCATTAGAACTATCATTTAAAATAGAAAAACCGATATCAAGCGCTTTGCTTTGGATCTTCTGTCGAATACTTAAAGATCCTTCTTCCCAAATCTCAAATTTCGCATCTGGATGAAGTAGCATATATTGATTATAGATTTTTGGAAATAGAAAAGAACCAATCATGGGAGGTACACCAATACGAAGCGTATGCTTGTTTTGTGCTAAATCTTTTAAGTCTTTATCAAAAATATCAAGACTATTTAAGATAAGTTTTGCTTTTTCATAAAAGAACTCACCATCAGGTGTTAATACTAAACCATGATTTTTACGTTCAAATAATTTTAGATTGTACATTTTTTCTAACTGGTTGATTGCGGTTGACAATGCTGGTTGAGTTACAAAAAGAGCTTTAGATGCTGCAGTTAGCGAACCATGTTCGCACACTGCAATAAAATACTTCATTTGAAGGATTGTCATAAGTTCACCTCAACAGATATAAGTTTCATTTATAGAATACCACATATCATTTCATATTTTGATACCTGGATTGACAAAGATTCATCTTAGAGCCTATAATCAAAGAAATAGGATATAACGAGGCATAAATTATGAAAAGAATATATATGTTAAGTCTGATAATTATTTTTCTAATCATGCTTTCGAGTTGTAAAGATGAGGAAAACACAGAAATAACAGTGATTGATGAAATTGTGATTGGTGAACAGACATGGACAGCTTATAATTAAGATCATACACTGTTTCAGTCTAATAAGTCATATGGTGTTGCTTATCAGAATGATGATGGAAACTTAACAATCTATGGTGCATTACTCACCTATCAAGAAGTACTTGATGCTTGTCCTGATGGATGGCATTTACCTACACTCACGGAATGGCAAACATTATTTACTTATTTAGGTGGTACCAAGGTTGCTGGAGGAAAATTAAAAAGCACAAACTATTGGCAAGCACCTAATCTTGGTGAATTGAACACCAGTGGGTTTCGTGCACTTCCTAGTGGTGGTGCCAGTAATAACTTACAGTTTGATGGTCTTGGATGGAGTGCTCACTTCTGGTCATCAACAAAAAGTGGGGACATGGTCTATGTCCCAACACTATTTAATGATTCAGCTGAAGTTGAACTCATAGTCATCCCTCAAAACATGTATGCTTCTGTCAGATACATTAAAGATAAATAAGTGTCAGATCATGACACTTTTTTGATAATCTATCTGACTAGCTTTCCAACTGATTAATCTTGGGTCGGATTGCATGCATTCTTTAATGATGGAAAGAATGCGATCATATCCCATTTGATTAGGATGAATACCATCAGAAGAGATGTAATCATTATAGTTTGGTTGATGAAGAAGGGTAGTTCTAATATCAATTAAGATGCAGTCATAACTATATGCAATCTTCGTAATCACATGACTATAGGCTTCGTGATGCCTAAAGATCATTTCAATGTCTTGATTAAAGAATTTCAAAATATTTTTTGGATTTCCTGTTTTAGACACGACTTCATCAAAATAGCGTTTTGAGATTAATGGAACAGTCGTTAATAAAATTGGGATAATACTTCTATCTTTTAGATAGATCACATAGTTGGTAAGTAGTTCTTCAAATAAAGGTAGAGGTGTTTTTGGTTCATGGTGTAGATCAGGATATTCACCAATCAGTTTCCAATCATAGTCTGCATCATTACCTCCAACAGCAATCACAACATAATGTTGTTCTTGAAGGTTTAATGTTGATACAGTCTTTTCAATGATATGTTTATCATGGATGCGTTTTAAGGTTTGTCCATAAACTGATTTATTATCAATAGAGATACCATAAAGTTGACTTAAAACATCAACGATTGGTTCATCTGTTAATGTTAGTTTTTGATTGTTGTATGTAATACCTTTTGCGATGGAATCGCCAAATAGAATGGTAGCCATAATGTCCTCCTGTTTGTTACTTACATGATATAACAAAAAGAAAGACACGGTTCTCTTCTTGTGATGTCTAAACATCTACAAAAAAATGGAACCGTGTAGAATTTGATGTTTTGTACTCTACTTAGAGTAGAATGGTATGATATTTGAGGTAAATAGGCTTATTTTCTCTTATATTTTAGGAGTTCATCTTTTTCTTCTAAAGTGAATCTTCTGCTTTCTCGACACTTCTGAATCCCTTTATTAACAATCTTTTTGTTGAGATCCTCATGAGTATTTAAGAAGTGAAGCGTTTCATCTCGATATAAGATGATACATTCTGATAAAAGCCATCCAGCCATCATGATGACATAATATTCATTCTCATCTTTTAATGTTTGAATATGTCCAAAAACAATCGGTAATATGGAAGGATTTTTTCTCATCTGAAATAAGATCATCAATGACAATCTTCTTACATATGGACGAGGATCTTTTAAATACTTATAAGATAATCTAATGAAATCTTCTTGATTGGTTTTAGTAATAGGTAGTGATAACAAGTCAACATGAGCCCAATTTTCCATCACATCAAGATAGACTGTCAAAAAACTTTTCATTAATTCAAAATCTTTGATCTTGCATAAGATCATTCCATATAAGGCGACACTTTCATAACAATCAAAGATTTTCAAATCAAGAAATGATAGATAGTTTCCTTTAGAAATCGAAGTTGCAATTTGATGCATCGTCTTTGTAGGAATGGCTAAAACATCCATCTTTGAATTAAGAATCCTTTGACTCCATTCAACTTTTTCTTTTTGACCAAAACTTTTTAAATATTCAATAAATTGATATCTATCTTCTTCTAGCCATACCTCTTTATTCAGTTCCATAGAAATCCCTCCAATTCTATTTGTTTAATAATTGATACATTTCAACAATCTTTTCAGCAGTTTTCATGCCATCAACAGCAGAACTCATAATACCGCCTGCATATCCAGCACCTTCACCCATCGGATAAAGACCTTTAATATTTGATTGATGGTGGTCATCTCTGATCATTCTAATCGGTGAAGATGATCTTGTTTCTACACCTGTTAAGATCGCATCATCCATGGAAAATCCACGAATCTTTCTGTTGAAATCATGAAGTGCTTCTTTTAAAGTTTCAGTAACATATGGAGGAAATAATTCTTTTAGTTCAACAAACTGATAACCTGGTCGATAAGATGGTTTGACACTTCCCAATTTTGTTGATTTTCTATCATGTAAAAAGTCACCAACGAGCTGGATAGGAGCATGATAATTAGAACCACCCAAAACAAATGCTTTTTGTTCAATGTAACGTTGATAAGATACACCAGCCAGTGGATGATCAGATCCAAAGTCAGATGGATTGACATTGACTAAAAGTGCAGCATTAGAATTTTCATAATCACGCATACTTTCACTCATACCATTGGTGACAACACCACCTTCTTCAGATGATGCACACATCACCCAACCACCAGGACACATACAAAAGGTATATGCTGTTCTTCCATTAGATGCGTGATAACTTAATTTATAATCAGCTGTACCAAGTTGTGGAAGACTAGCAAACTTACCATATTGAGATTCATTAATGAGTGTCTGTGGGTGTTCAATGCGAACACCTACAGAAAATGGTTTTTGAATGATCTCCATCTTTTGATGGTAGAGAAGTTCAAAAGTATCTCTTGCACTATGTCCTATACCTAAAAGACAGACATCTGTTTTGATAACTTCTTGATCATTAACGATGACACCTTTTAGGTGTTGATTTTCTGTGATAAGCTTCGTTACTTTAGCATTAAATCTAATCTCTCCACCTAAAGATATGATCTCTTCTCTTAGATTCTTAACAACGATCTTTAAGATATCTGTTCCTACATGAGGTTTATTGATATAAAGGATTTCAGGTTGTGCACCATGAGCGACAAGTGATTCTAAGACATAACGACATCTGATGTCATTAATGAGCGTTGTGAGTTTCCCATCAGAGAAAGTGCCTGCACCACCTTCACCAAATAGGATGGTGGAACCTTCGTTATATTCACCTGTTTGATAGAAATGTTCAACATTTTCAGATCTCTTATCGACATCAAATCCTCTTTCTAAAACAATCGGACGATAACCTCTTCTTGCAAGTAATAATGCAGCAAACATCCCCGATGGTCCAAAACCAACAACAACAGGACGATGTGAAAGTTTTTGATCTCCAGAAGGTATGTCTTGATACGTTAAAAGAGGGGTTTCTGTTAACCCCTTTATTTTTTTATTCAAGTAGTTCTTTTCATTTATAACATCGAGATCGACACTATAAACAAAATAGAGTTGATCTTTTTTACGTGCATCAATGGGTCTTTTAAAGATAGAAAACGACTTTATATCTTTAGGATTGATTCGGTAGTTTGTTTGAATGTATGATAAAAGATTTTCTTTTTCTAGTTCATGAGTTTTGGCTTTACTGATGTCTAATTTAATATCGGTTATTCTGATCATGTGATACCCATCCTTTTTTATAACACCTCAATCATACATGATTTGTGAAATAAATACAATTGAGTTATATAAGATGAGCTAATTATTACTGTGCTGATTAAACATAATCAACCAAGAGGCTTGTCAACAATCACTTAGCTATTATGTATTAGGTCATACAACAGTTCTTTTGTTAAATCCCCTCTTAAGTCTTTCTCATCGATATCTGTCAATTTCTTAATAAGAACTATTTCTTTGACTTCTTTGTTTTCAACAAAATAGAGATCACTTATATGCGTTTTATAGACAACCCAAATTAGTTTCAATTCATCTTTCGTATATGTCTTAAACAACTCTAATTGCTTTATGGTCATGCCTGTTTCTTCTAGAAATTCTCTTTTTGCTGCATCTTCAAGTGATTCACCTAAATTACGATATCCACCAGGAAAAGTGATTTTATTCTCTTCTTCACCTTTTAACTTAACCATGACAATCTCATGGTCTTTTGTGTATGCAGCAACAACACATGATACACTAACTGAATTATTCCAATCGATGAAACCACAGGTGTTACACTTCATAACTTCTGTATCATCAATATATGTTTGATGAAGTTTATTTCCGCATACAGGACAATAATTCATATGAAATAGCCTCCAATATTTTTTCTGTCAATGATCTTAAATTGTAGTTCTTGAACAAATTTTCATTTATACGAAAAGACAACCTTATTTCTATACTCTCCTATAGATGTCTTTAGTCATCTTAAAAAGCTGTCTGGTGTCCTTTCATCTAACGATTGCTATAAATATTTATAAATTAGTGATGATGTATTATCGAAATTCATAACCTTACACATGTGATTTAGAAGGCTATGCATGACTTTATTTGAGATTGCAAAAAATGATCCGATTTTGGATCATAGTTTTTGCTAGAACATTTTATCTGTAATATCAAGTTTCTATACATAGCCTTTATATACAGGCATACTAAAAAGAATGTATCAAAAACACTACGAAATAAAAAACTTCTTTCAGCTTTACTGTTTAATAACATCAACAATCTTATTAATCTTTGTTTTGACTTCTTTAATACCTTTATTGATGTCTTGATTGAGCTTGAATGCGGGATTTTCTTTAAATATGAGTATTGCACCATAATTAGGAGTACCTACTGCATTAATAAAATCCCAACCTTCTTTTTCATTTTGATTAATAACTTCTTCAATCTTCAATGCACGTTTTTTCTGATTATATATGCATTTGATCATTTCTGTTTTGTACATATCTAGAAATCCTCCTTCATATATAATATGCAGCCACAATATTCTTTATGCGAAACAGGTATTTTGAACTACCCATTGTTTCATTTTAATATTAACCCATAAAGAGTAAATACCTAATGTGATAATACATAACAATAACCATTTAATCCATTGACCAAATAAACTAATACCTGTACCAACAAATTTAAGTTGTTTACCTTCAATATATGTGTGTTCTGCAACCCATCGTTGATAAATGACGATGGCGTAAGGAAGACATATTCCTAAAGTGAATAAGACTATAATACCTGAAACGATTGAAATACCAATATAACCCAATAACCCGCCTGTAAACTTTGAATTGTTCATTTGAAATCTCCTTTTATTTTGTCAACTATTGTTGCTCATCCATATTGTAATAATAGAACATCAAGACCACCATCAGGTAGTCTTGATGCACATGATGTTTAAAAGCTAAGATGTATGTGTATATTTTGATCCAATGTAATCTAAAATTGTTTGAGCAGTGTAGTCATCTTTTTGAGACATAAATGGATCAACTAGAGTATCATAATCTGCCATAATCTTGTTTTGAATGGTTGTACCAACATTGAATTGGAAGTTTAGGCCTGGATTCATTGCGTTAATATCTGTAAGTAATGTCGCAAGTTGTTCTTCTTGAACAAAAATCATTGGTATTTGAAGTGAAACTTCAATAATGTCATCGCCACTTTGATAATAGAAATACTGAGTTCTTAATTCAATATCATATCTTCTTGACAACATTTTTGTACTAAAACCACCAACATTCTTCGTTTCAAATTCTGTGGTGCTATTGTTCACATAGACTAAGTGAGGATTACTGTCTTCAAGTGGTGCTGTTAAAAACTTGACTGATGTAATTCCTGATGTATCATCTAAATTGAACCAAAGTGTGTTATATGTAATTGAACTCAATGTTTCTTTAACTTCGTAACCTAGTAATCTACCATTAGTTGCATCATATAGTTCAGTGATCGTACCTGTCCAACCCATCATAGATGAAGATTTATTTCCAACAACTGAAACATATTCATCATCAATAAAGAATTCTGCAGAACTACCCATACTGTATGAATCATCTAATCCTAGGAATTCAAAGATACGTCCTTCTACACTTTCATCTTCATTCTCAATGATTTCAAAATATGCTCTTCTAACACCTAAATAGCGAATAGCAAACTTATATGAACCATCACTGATTTCATAACGTAATGCATTAGCATCACCTATTTGAATACGACCAACCTTATCATGCGATGTAATATCATATGATAAAGCAATTTGAATGGTTTGTTCACCAAATACTGGAACCGTTGTCGTATAGTCTAAAACATAATACATGATTCCCTGTTCAAATGAGATAGTTACTTGATAGATACCTTCTGTAAATTGATAAAGTGCTGTGTTTGAAGGATTAGTGTCTAAATAATTATTAAACGCTGTTACAGATATAGATGTTAATGTATCAACAACTGTCAATACTTCAAAGAAAGCTTGTGACTGTTCAAGATTATTAACAACCATGTTCCATTGTTCACCAAATCCACCAAAAGGCACTGTAGATAAATTTGTATTAACAGTATAATCAAGTGTCGCTTGTTGTTGCGTGATTAATTGAGAACCTATTTTCATAGTATCAGGAACATAGGTATAAGGACTTTGTGTATAACTTGATAACAATGCACTTAAGTATGATCCATAAGGTACTGCTTCATTCCATTTTGCATAGAGTGTTATATTTTGTGTGAGTTCAATAGGCCATGTCACAGTTTGTGTGAGTTCACTATCAAGACACCAAGATACAAAATGATAACCATCTTTGGTGGGTTCTGTTGGCTCATTGATCTGAGTACCATAATCATGAGTTAATGCGACTACTGTTGAGCCACCATTTGAATTGAATGATATTGTGTATTCTCTAACTGTTTGGGAAAACTGTGCAACATACGTTTGATTCGAAGTTGCTGGTGTAATTTCAGGACTCCAACCCGTAAAAGAATAGCTATATTGAGCTGTAGAAACTTTCGTAGGATTTTGTCCGTTATATGTTGGTGTTGTACCTTCTACAACTTCTAAATCTGTTTCAACGACAGCACCATTAACTTCCCATGTGATTGTATATGTATTAACAACAACATTTTCTTGCCATTTCGCATAAAATGTAACATCACTTGTCAATGTGTAAGGCCATGTAACTTCAGCGGTTAAACCTTGATCACTATACCACTTAACGAATGTGAATCCGTCCCTTGTAGGATCTGTAGGTTTACTTACTGATGTATTAGCATCTTTCGTGATTGGTGATATTTGCATTCCACCATTCACATTAAATGTCATCGTGAACTGTTCTACTGTTGGTTCAACAGTGGCTTGATCACATCCGAACAACAAAAAGCTTGTAAAAACAAGCAGCACTACAATAAAAGCATATTTCTTCATTTGACTACCCCTCCGCCGATTAAGCGCTTTCATTTTAAAAAGCATTTATACTCACAGTATAGCATAATTGATGAATTATGCTATCTATTGATGTCTTATTTTTACAAAAAAAACTACACAATGAATCCTATTAACCATGGCATCGAAACGAATCTGTTATGATAGTGATGAGTCTGTTCTATAACTTCATTTCTCAATTTTTCTTTTGCATCCACAGGATCTGATTTTGACCAAGTCTTCATAAGTCCAACATTAATATACTCTCTTTTTAACCCATCATCTTTATACGTCACATACATATATAAAAGAATTCGAGCAATATCACCTTTGTATTCATTTGTTGGCATAAAGTAATCATCATTTTTATATCCGATGACGACTCCTTCATAATATACTTTGTTTTTTTCTGTTTTTAGAACACGACCAAATTTGAGATTGCCCCTTGCTGAATTAGCTTGTTGAAGTGACCATATGATATTGACATAGTCGTTGACATAGTTTTGATCGGTCGTATACCAAGATCTAGCGATAACATGTTCTGTGTTGGTTTGACCTGATCCATAAATACTATATGAAGAAACAGGATGCCATTGTGAAGAAAAACTAATTTTAGGGTTCTTACTTGAATTAGCGACTAGTGATGGAATAAAAAAGAGAAGAATTAATATAAGAAAGACCGAAGAAACCATAATGAGTATCTTCTTTTGGCTTTGTTTTGAGATATAATGATATTCATAATCCAAACCAAAACTACCTAACATCCCTAACATCGAAAAGACAATAAATAGACCAAACCACCACCATGCAGTGACAAATACAGCTAATAAAACTACAAAGATAAACATGAATAGAGTGCTCCAATTGAGAATATATTTGATAGTTTCACTTTTAATAGATGGATCATTAATTTCCGTTTTATAGAGGTTTAATAGAACATATGATAATGGAATGATGAGTAAAAGAAGCCACCACCAACGATTATCTATGAATAGTATGCCAAAAAACATGAGTAGTGATGAAAATAATAATGTATATAGTAAGAACCTTTTTTCTCTAACTATTGTATTAGTCATATTTTTAAATGAAAATGAACGCAACATGAAATCCCTCCCTTAAATAAAACATCATACTATATTAGTTTTCTAATGATATCCTTGATTAGTTCATATCTCCTTGTGTAGTTATTTGGAATTCTTATCAACTTAATCTGATTATCTTCACATATTTTCTCTTTCATACGATCTCTTTCGATGACATAAGAATCCTTTGAATGTTCATCACCATCTAATTCAATTACTAATCTAGGAATATCATCAGATTTTAGTTTTTGATAGATAACGAAATCAAATACTGCTTTAATCCCGTAATCAAGTAAATGTTCTGAATCATACTTCTTTAAAATATCAGCAACTTTCACTTGTGTAGCAATCTTATACTTACCACCAAAGGATAAGATATGACTGACAGTTGTTAATAATTCTTTTTCTTTTTTCGTGTTATATTGACGATAATAAACACCATTAAGATCTGATTCGCCATAGCGTGATGTGATATTAACTTCTTTGCCGATGTTCTTTGTATACTTAAAAAGATCGAGTAAATCTGTTGTATCAGATGATCTCTTTTCAATTTCTTTATAATCACCAACCATCACAAAAGCATGTTTTGCTCTTGTGATTGCAACGTTGAAGAGTTCTTCATTATTTTTAATCCAGTCAAACGTTTTGGGTGAACTATGTGGTGTTACTGCAGATGAAAAATAAATGATCTCTTTTTCGTCACCTTGAAAAGTATGAACCGTACCCACATCTACTCTTGATAATCCCTCTTGTAAAACACGTTCTTTAATGATTTCAGCTTGATTTCTAAAAGGTGTAATAATCCCAATTGATTCATCATTTCTTGATTTGATATCAGCAATAATAGCATCTACTTCTGCAAGTGATGTATTTCTTTCATTTGAACGTGGTATATTCTTTTGATCGATATCAAGATAGAATACCGCTTGCCCATCAAATCCTTTTCTGTCTGGGACAATCAGTTGACTATGATAATACTTTCGATTACTGAACTCTATAATGTCCTTGTGACAACGATAGTGATATCTTAATAAAACAAACTTTGAAATGCTATCCATGGCCTGCATCGTTTTAATGATGGAACTATTGACATAATCATAAGTTTTTGGAATGTGATGTTTTTTCATTAAAACAGTATTGCTTTCTGAACTTAGTGTAATAACGGGTCTTAATTGGTTTTGATCACCTACAAGAAGTAATCTCTTACCTCTAATAATTGGAAACAAGGCATGTCCAATTGAGCATTGACCAGCTTCATCAATAATCGTTAAATCAAAACTTGGTTCTGGTAAACCTAAGCGATAAGCTGATTGATTAGTCGTCATAACAATTGGAAATACGCGAAGTAATAATTTGAGGTGTTCCTGTTCATGTAGATATTGATTAAATAAACGTACCTGTTCATCTTCATTTTGAATATTTAAAATATCAATGAACTCTTGATATTTAGGTTCTTTCATTCTCTTAATGTGTTTGATACTCGTGAAAAATAACCACATCAAAAAACTTTCATTCGCTTTAACGACATGTTGATGAATATCATCTTCTGAATAGTGAGGAATGTTCTTTAATTCAGCTTGTTTCTTATCAAGCTCTGTTTGGATAACGATACTTGACCTTATCTCATCTGATAGTGCTTGATACATACTATTTAAAGCATCCACTTCAGCTTCAAGATCAATACGAGATTCATAGTGTTCAATAATCTCATTAATATTCTTCATGCTTTGTTTGTTACTTAAACTGATCTTATCTAACTTATTTTCATCAGTCTCATAGAGATCAGCTTGTTTCATATACTCTTTAATAGTATTAATGGATTCTTTGACTTTCTCGTTGTTTCCTAAACGTAAAATTGGAAGTGGTATAAAAGATTTCTTTGATTTTAGTTGTTTAAGTTTTGAATAGATATCATCAATAGGTTTATTGTTATTAGATGAGACTAAAACTGTTTGCTCATTGAAAAAAGTTGAAATAAGCAAATTGATAATGCTTTGTGTTTTCCCTGTCCCTGGAGGTCCTTGAACATACGTCACAGGTTGTTTTAAAGCATTATGAATAACTCTTAATTGATCAACATTCATCATATTATCAAGTAATACGATATCAAAAAGTCTTTTTCTACTCTTATAACTGATGTCCATACTTCCAAAAAATGCTAGTAATGGAACAGAAAGTTCATGTGCTTTTTTACGTGAGTTAATTGCTTCAAATTCTTTTTCTATATAACCATTAAAAGGTCTAACTAAGTCCATAATGTATGGAAGATCATCTAATGTCTCATGAAATCTCTCCAATGCAGGAGCAAGCATATCTTTTGCTTTGTTAGGATTCGTTTTGAATAATTCAGTAAAACTATCAACTTCCATATCAAGATAGTTTCTCAAGTTATGTTTAAATGATTCATGTTCATCACTAGCAAATTCATAATTGAATTGGATATTTTCATCAAGAATGAGTTTTCTTTCAGTAGGATTGAATAACAAATGTTTGTATACACATACAAAAAGACCATGCTGAGTAACTATAGAAAGTAGATTCAATGTTAAGTCTGTGATTCTAAACTGTCTTTGCTTATCTTGTTTACTAATCTTTTCAATTTTAACTGCAAGTTCAGCTAGTTGAGGTAAAGATAACGGATAAAATTCTAACTCTACTATTTGAGATAATGATTCATGATCGATGGCTGATATAAGTGCAGTTTCTTTTTGATAGGGGATTGAATCGTATTTGAGACAATCTTTTAAGTAATCTAAAATATTCTCATTGTATAAATCGAACTTTAACCATTCTAGTTGATCAAGGTTATCTTCAATTTTCTGTAATAATTCGATAGGTCTTTGATATGTTGTATGATCCAGAACATGTGCAGATTGGATGTTATCAATATACAAAAAGGCGTTTGTTAAAACACCTTGTGTATCATTATCTATTTTGGCAGCATTAAAAGCATCGATGGTAAGCTTACGTGAGGTTATATCTATATCGGTGATGGCACACCAATAAGAGGTTATGTCACCCTCTTTGTTTTGGTAGTCGATAGATAGCCATTTTCCTTCTTTAATAGCTTTTGATAAAGATGCTGCAATATCTTCCATTTATATCCCCCAATATATTATCCTTGATATAATTATATCATTTTCAGTTGTTTCTTATTGTGCTATCTACATTTATACATACACAAAGATGGTACAAGTCAATAAAAAGTGAAGAATACTGTCAACTATGTAATATTGAATGTACTAAAGAAAACTAGACTGTTGAAAATGAGCAACTAATAAAAAATGATATCTTTATTATCGACTAAAATTAATATACTATTTTTTATCTTTCTCCCATATTTCATATGGCTTATAATGCCTTTGTAACCATTTTGATAAACCGTCAAGACCTGGAAATAAAATTCTTTCATTGATGTTCATTTGATCTAAATAGTCTCTTATTTCCATTTTTATTCTAGAGGGTATAATTAGTTTTACACATTCATTATCCTCTAAAATCTTATTTATGTTTTTTTCTGCACCATTCGCAATTGTAAATAAACCAAATTGATTAATAATTCTATTGTCAAATGCTGGTGGTTCAAATATTGCTAAAAAATCATTTTCTGTTACGTTATCAAATTTGTTTAAACTTGTATATAAACTATGCAACATTTTATCCGTGAAAACATAGGAGTTTTCATTTTCTAGAATTTTTCTCATTTGACTAGGTAAATTCTTGTTAATTATTTTAGAATTAACCATATAAACAACAGAATCTTCATTCATCAAGTCCATATTATCAACAGCAAAATGCAGTGCTATTAAAGGAGAATATGTCCAATCAAGTAATCTTGTTGGTAATCCATGATGTTGTCCTAGTGCAAGTATTTTCCATATGTTTTGTTCTCCATCAATACTTCTAATTTCATCTGATGCGTATTTTTCAAAGTTTCTATTCAAACTTTCTTCTAAATAATTGGATTTCGTTCCACAATGTCTTTGTAATGAAGTGTTCAAAAGCCAATTTTTATTTCCCAATCCTCTAAATATATAGCTCGTTCGATATCTCTTAATTCCTTCATCATATGCATCATGAAAAGCCTTATCTATATAGTCAGCAAAATTTGTTATGGTAATCTCTTTCATATTGTCCTCTTTATATATTCAATATTGTTTCATATCATAGCATAAAATATTATTGTGCAAATGAATTATTCATTTAATTTAAGTATTTATTCTAACTAAAGTTTGGTATATTTATCAGACTTACCATAAGCTTTTTCTACAGGATACTTTTGTTCGTTTTTCTTGATTTTATCAAGTAAGATTTCTTTGTAATCAATTTGATAATGGTCACATAGCAATAAGCAATATGCCATGATATCAGCAATTTCTTCTTTAACATTATTTAGGTCGGTTTCTTTACTTTGCCATTGATAGTTTTCAAGGAGTTCAGCAGCCTCAATAACTATTGATTTTGCTAAATTGTCTGGTGAGTGAAATTGTTTCCAGTTCCGTTCATCACGAAACTTTACTAATTTAACAATTATATCTTTCATCTTTCATATCCTTCTTTCCTATCATATGTCTTAAGTATTCTCTTAATTGGACATCCTCACAATATATGTAACATCCTTTTTGTCCTCTTGAGAGTAGTGTTTTATAAGTGTTTCTAATGATTCGATCAGCAAGTTCAACATTTTTTGAAGATTTTATGCCTTTAAGACTGGCATCAGTTTTAGCTCTTTTGGTGTAGTCAGTTAAGACCTTACCATCCCGATAAATCATATCTTGGCCAATAAAAATACCAACATAATCAAATTCCAAACCTTGTGCTGTATGAATACATCCAACTTGATCAAATGAATCTTCATCAATAGCCCAAGTGTTTGTTGAACTAAAGTTCCATTTAGCTTTGAATCCATTCTCTAATTCAATATCATAAATATCATCAGAACTATTCTTTTGTGTTACCCATTCATAACAGTATCCAGCAATCATTCTAGATTTGTTTTGAATGAGGTTTTTCTTTCTCAATTCTTCTCGCATTAAGTTAGGATCATCAAACACTTTGATATCATAATCTAAATCAAACCCATCATAATTTGCAGTTTCTCTAATGCCTAGAACATGATCTAGAAATGCAATATAACCGTCGCTTCCATTACATCTAAACTGTGAAGTTAATTTAAAATCATCACCTATGTAAACTTTGCTGCCTAATAGATGTGCTTGTTTTTCTATCTCTTTAATTGAACCAAAATCTTTAGTTGTTACTATTTGATCTTCATCAATGAAAAAGACACTCACTTTTGAAGCGTTAATTATTTCTTTGATTTGATTTTCTCCTAGATTCATAAACATACCCGATTTTTGATTCAGTCGATGTGCTTCATCTACAATCAGACAATCAAATTGATTTGATTTGGTATCAATGTATGCTCCTGAACCTTTAAATAGGTTTTTAACATAGGTTAATTTGTAGTTACCTTGTCTCATTTTAGCAAAATAGACATTTCTAGGAGCGGCATTCTTGGTGACATAATTAACTAGATAACTCTTAAATTCAGCAAGCAAGTTAATAGCAATAACACTTTTGCCTGTGCCTGGTCCACCTTCAACTATGATGGTATATTTTTCATTAGTTTTAATAGCATTTTCTACAAGTTTTTTGATTGTTGAAAAAACGACTTTCTGTTCATCAATCATATAAAACTCTTTATTCCCTTTAATCATTGAGACTAAAGAATCTTGTAGTATTTTAGAAGGACGAATTTTCCCATGTTCAATTTGGTAAAGAATTTCTCCCTGATCAGATTTTTTTACATATTGAGTAATGAATTCTCTTAATTTTTTGACATCACGCTTTAAATACATGGGTGACTGTTTGATAATATCGTGATATAGATAATTATCTAATTCTTGACGATACTCTTCTTTATAATTATGAAGGTAACAACAAGGGTGTAAATCAATCTTTTCTTTTTGGACATATTCGTTATAATGTTCAATGGTTTTTGCATATGAGTATGCTTGATATGATGGGTGGGTTACAGCACGATTAGAGCCAGCTAAATAGGTTGTAACAAGGTCTTCTCGACTTGTTTTTCTAGCTTCTTCCCATTGTTTTAGTTCAATGATGACAACATGACTATGATCATTTTCATCTGTTCCAGATATGATAAAATCCACCCGTTTTGAGGTGGCTGGTATTTGATATTCAATTGCAACATGTAGATCCTGGTTGATTGTATGATCGTTTAATACATTCTTCATATATAATAAAGAACTATCCCAAGATTTAAATTCAGATACATTGTTGTTATTAATGTTTCTTTTTTCAAGTTCGTACTTAACTTTTTCAGCAATGATGCCATCATCTACATCGTGATTGAAGTTTTTTATTGTATTTGTGTAAACAATCACTGTTTTTATCCCCTTAGTCCGTGATATTAACTAAATTATATCATGTATCATATATTTGAAGATAGTAAGCTTTCAGTAGGTTTACTATCTTTGTAAGCTGTTTTATAATTGAAGCGAACAGCGATTTGATTAAGCCAGATTATATCAGGGGTCTTCGAATCCATACTAATGTCTGGCTTTTCATCTTTTCTAAGGCTATATTTATTTTGAGAATATCGGGTCTTCGAATCCATATCAACTGCATGATCAAATCGCCTTTAGACAGATGGTGTTGTTGTTCAAAGAAAGGATGTTTTATCATGTATTGCTTATCGTTTGATATTGCCAAAGGAAAGTCAGTGGTTGGACTTTTCAATGACCAGTTAGAACCCTTGATTGTCCCTTATGAGATTCATCATGTCAAGGAAGAGTTTGTCAGTCTTGCATCCAAATTGGATATCAGCCAGACTGAAATCATTTTGGAATCGACATCGATGTATCACTATCCTGTTGTTTCATTCTTTAAGAACCTGGGATATGTTGTGATTATCCTGAACCCTATCATTTCTAGAGAGCATAAACGAAATCTTAGAAAGACGAAGACCGATCTCATTGATTGTGTCAATCTCGCTGCCATCTATTTTGAAAAGAAATTCAACCTCCAAAAGGAACACTTACCCATTTACCATCAACTGCAGAGCATTTCAAGACACATCTTTACCTTAAATGAAAGTATGGTCCGCTATAAGAATAGATATCATCAGCTTTTAGAACTTATCTTTCCTTTGTATGAATACGTACTGAAGAATGAGGTTAAGTTCAAATCAGACCATATGGCCTTACTAAAGGCGTTCCCGCATCCAGAACTGCTGATTCATCAGAGAGTTGATAGACTTGCTACAGTGCTCGCTTCTATGCATAAACGGATGGATCGTCGCTTTTTGAAGACTGCTCAAAAGATTAAGCACCTTGCAAAGATGACACTCTATTCTGTTTCACAAGATGACGTTGTCGTAGATGAATTCATTGAGCTATCCAACCTCATTTTAGACCTCGATAACAAAATTACTCATCATCAAAATCAGCTTGTAGCTTTGGCACAGACCAGACCGGATTTCCATAGGATCGTTTCTATCTTTGGCATCAGCCCCTATATGGCTGCTTTGCTGGTTGCTGAACTCAAAGATTTGTCTTCTTATAGAACCGTTAAACAACTCACTGCTGCGTGTGGTCTTGATCCTACCATCATTCAATCCGGTAAGTCTATCGACTACCATGGACACATTTCTAAACGCGGTAATAAGCATGCTAGAAAAGCTTTATTCAATGTCGTTTCTGCAATCATCAGGATATCTTCTAAAGTGAATCCTCAAAACCCCATCTTGGTTTATTATAGAAAAAAGCGTAGCGAAAATAAGCATCACTACGCTTCCGTAATAGCTTGTACCACCAAACTATTACGCATCATTTTCACCCTGTGCAAAAATGATTTGACTTACTTGAGTCAATATAACCAAAACCACTCGGTTACACCCATAGTATAGTCATTTCGTAGCGATATATCAAGTAAATATCATTTCAGCCATGTTTTTGTGGCTCTTTTAGACTAACCGAATAAAAAGACTTGATATATATTAGAATATCATT
>CAZETB010000017.1:0-32765 GCA_964514865.1 uncultured Mariniplasma sp.
TGGTTGTATGCTACAATAAAACTGTACTTAAACATAGCGCTGGGGGCGGCGGAGTTAGGTATTAAAGTTAGCCCATTCAACAAGATTTCACGGATGAAATAAAGTTGACTTTTTTATCATGAAAGGAACGTTATGATGACAATAAAACTAAGACGCTTAAAAAAGAAGAACCTACTCGTACATGGTTTGATTTTGATTTTTTTGATTGTAGTTTATGGACTACTGATGATAACTTTTGAGAATGAGCCCGTCATGATGCATATAACAACAGGTATCATAGCATCAATATGCCTTGTGTCTTTTATATTAGGAATTTATCATATTAAACATCAGTTTATCCATAAAAAGGTGAAAGTTACGGCTATTAAGGAAACCATTCCTTACCCACAAAAGTTTGTTGATCCACTTGTTGATGTGGGCTCTTTCCTTAAAACATACCGGCATAAAAAGGCGATTATTCCTGATTATATGATTGAATTTCGTGAAGGAAGAACGCTATACCTCTATCAGATGATTCAAGAACCGTCAGATGAATCCTACACCATATTAAAGATTAATCACGATCATGTTGCATTAGTCTTAGATGATAACAAACGTAAGAAATTATTACATTTAAGTAATGTAGAATTAGTTTCATAGCACCCAAGGGTGCTATTTTTGTTATAAGAGAAGAAAAAAAGGATTGTGCGAACACAATCCTTTAGTTTTATCTGTTGTAGAATTCAACGATAAGTTGTTCATTGATGTCTTGGAGAATTTCATTGCGTTCTGGATAACGAACGAAAGTTCCAGTCATCGTATCTTTATCAAATGATACGAAATCAACGGATGCATATTGAGCTTCAAGAGCTTCTAAAACAACTTTTAAGTCTCTTGATTTTTCTCTTAACGCAATCTTTTGACCTGGTTGCATACGATAAGATGGAATATCAACCTTTTTCCCATCAACTAAGAAATGACCATGGTTAACTAATTGACGAGCCTGTGATCTTGTCTTAGCCAAACCTAAACGGTAGACGACATTATCAAGTCTTGATTCAAGTAGTTTTAAGAAGTTTTCACCGTGCTTACCAACTCTTAAGTTAGCTTCTTCGAATGTCTTTCTGAATTGTTTTTCAGAGACACCATAGGTGAATCTTACCTTTTGCTTCTCATGAAGCTGTGAACCATAATCACTCAACTTAGAGCGACGTTGTCCATGTTGACCTGGTGCATAAGGACGCTTCTTTAATTCTTTACCTGTTTCGGAAAGAGAATAGCCCAAACGACGTGAGATTTTCCATGTAGATCCTGTGAAACGTGACATAATTTTTACCTCCTTTTTGGTATATGGTAGGCAAAAACTGCAAATGATTTATATCGAAGGTATCCCGATGTTCTGTTCGCCATTAAGCAGTAAATGGTTACTAAGGGCGCCAATCTGGGTAGGGATCTCACTTCGTATAAAAAGTTGCCTGCTTTTTACCGACGCTTTTCATTTTACCCTATAGGGTATTATTTGTCAATGACTTTAACAAGTAATTGGACGAATTCTTCAAAGAACACAACTAAATCTTGATCAAATCGATTTAAGACAGGTGCATCAACATCTAAAACACCATAAAGGCGTCCTTTAATGAAGATGGGAACCACAATTTCTGATCGGCTATTAGCATCACATGCAATGTGGTTACTGTGGTTTAATACATCATCAATCACAAGTGTTTGTTTTTTTAATGCAGCTTCGCCACAAACACCTTTTCCTAATGCTATGGTTGAACATGCAACCTTGCCTTGAAAAGGACCAACGGTCAATTGTTTACCATCCCAAAGATAAAAACCAGCCCAATTGAGGTTATCGATCGTATCGTTAATAAATGCCGAGGCATTTGATAAGATGGCCAGTTCATTTGGTTGATCTTCAAGCAATAATTTTGCTGTCTCAAGTAAAACGTCTTTTTTCATTCTATCATCACCTCTCATATTATAGCATATGTGGTAAAATAGTACATGGTGATAGCATGAAAAAAAGAATTCTGATTCGCTTCGGCGACATGATGCTTAAAGGACAAAATATTGGTTATTTCATCAAACGAGTGCGTGAGCATATCAGAATGAAGTTATCAGATTTAGATGTATCATATGTTTTAAGACATGATCGTGTAATGATTGATTATGATCTTCATGATGAAGAAGTCATTGTTGAACGATTAAAGCGTATACCAGGCATCTACGATTTTGCAATTGCACATGTTGCTTTATCAAATTTAGATGATATTGTTTTAAAATCAATTCAAGTGCTAGATGAATCAATTCATCATGACTTTGAGACGATTAAAATTGAGACGAAACGAACCGATAAGAAGTTTCCGATGACAAGTCTAGAAATCACACAAAAGATTGCTAAACCGATTTTAAACGGCACAAAATGGCAGATGAAAGTCGATGTCAATCATCCTACACATATCTTATATGTTGATATTAGATTGGAAGCATCTTATGTCTATTTGAAAACAATTAAAGGACTAGGCGGCTACCCCTATGGTACAGGTGGAAAAGGACTACTCATGATGAGTGGTGGTATCGATAGTCCCATTGCTGGATATCTTGCGATGAAACAAGGTATTGAAGTTGAACTCTTGCATTTTGAAAGCACACCTTTAACACCGATTGAGTCTGTACAAAAGGTTATCGATTTATCAAAAGTGTTAGCTAGATACACCATAAATGGTCAAATCAAACTACACATTGTACCCTTTTATACACTGCATCACGCCATCATTGATCACGTACAGGATGCTTATATGATCACGGTGATGAGACGTATGATGTATCGCATTGCAGAGCGATTTACACATAAAAAAAACATCTTATGTTTAATCAATGGTGAATCGGTAGGTCAAGTTGCGTCTCAAACACTGCAATCCATGAAAGTTGTTGAAGCAGTTACCAAGATACCTGTTCTACGTCCACTGGTCACATATGATAAATTAGATATCATAAAATACGCCAAAGAGATTGGTACTTATGATATTTCAATCCGTCCATTTAATGATTGTTGCAGTGTTTATTTACCTAAACAACCTGTCACAAAACCGATGGAAATCTATGCGAAAAAATATGAAGAAATGGTTGATTTTGAACCGATGATTGAAGAAGCAGTTCATGGTGTTTATACCCTTAACATCGATGAACACAAAACGATAAATATGATGGACTTCGGTCTAACTATGAAAGAAGCCATCCAACATATGGAAGAAATGAGTGATGCGGATGATCACATCCAAGCAGAATAAAAATTTTAAACTCTATCAGTCATTAAAACTTAAAAAATATCGTGATCAACACGGATTATTTTTAGTTTACGGCAATCACTTAGTCGAAGCAGCAAAAGCTAAAGGTGTGATCCATGAAATCATCACATCCAATCAGGACAATGAACAAGCGACGTTATATGACAAGAGCTTAATGGATGAATTACAACAAGCAGAAACATATTTTGATATTATTGCTGTATGTAAAAAACAAGATAATCCACTGCGATCTGATCGTATATTAGTGATGGATGATATCCAAGATCCTGACAATGTAGGTGCCTTGATTAGAAGTGCTTCTGCATTCGGATTTTTACACGTTATATTAAGTCCGAAAAGTGCAGATCTTTATAATGAAAAAACAATTAGAGCATCAAAGGGATCTATCTTTGATGTCTATGTTGAAAGAAAACCACTTCGTGATGCATTAATCGCATTCAAACAAGATGGTTATCAACTGATATATGCAGATGCGCATGAAAAAGGGCATCCTGAACAAGCAGGTAAAACCGTCCTTATTTTAGGCAATGAAGGTCACGGAATTTCAGATGAAGTTAAAGAGATTGCTGACGGTGCTGTTCACATCAAAACAGAGCGCGTTGAAAGTCTTAATGTGAGTGTAGCAGGATCAATTCTTATGTATATGTGGAGGGACGTATGAAACCCATTTTAACTGGATATTTAGATGATAATGGTACATCATCATTTGCATTATGTATGGAAAAAGCTATCAAATTTGGTGTTGATCATCTCGCTTTGAGGATGTTTAATAAGCAGCCTCTAATTGAATTATCAGATGGTGACTTAAAGAAATTACTAGTTGATCTAAAAAGTGAACGTTTAAAAGTTTCAGTCATTGATTCTAATATATTACCATATGATCTCTACGATGAACGAAAACATGCAAATGCTGTTGATGAATTTAAATATTTGCTCAAAGTCGCAGATCGCTTAAAAGTAACTCATATCTTTTTGCGGTTACCTGTTATCAATGATGTGATCGAAGAGTATGACACCATTGAGAAAAAATTGGGTGATTACGTGGATGCTGCACAACGTGCTGCTAAGAAGATTGTTATTCTACCGACTTTAGGGTATAAGACCAATACGTATGTTTACATCTTTAAAAAGATGAAATCAAAGTATTTAACCATGGCGTATGATCCTGTTGTCATTATGATGTCAAACGAATCAACAACAACAGCTTACCGCCTTTTAAGAAGTTACACATCCGTATTTTTTGCTCATGATGCTAATCATCAAAACGAGCCCAAGTTGATGGGTTTTGGTAAAACGGATGTCCTTAAGATCATGAAAAAACTCGTTAGGGATCGTTTTAGTGGATTCATCATGATAGATCATGACTTCAATCCCAACATGTTTGTTTCAGAAGAAGAGAAAAAAGGATTTTTCAAAAAACTTTTCTCTAATGAAAAGAAACAAAAAGAAAAGAAACTTACAGAGTTATCACGTATCATCTTCCCAGACGAGGAAACAAAAAATGTCACCGAAGATGACATTTATGAAAATCAGATTAAACTTGTTTTAACGCTATTTAAATAGTATCGTCTTCATCATCTTCTGATGTGACAAATTCGAATGCGGGTTTCGCATTGGGAAGTTGTGGAAATAGTTTAGAAACATACATGATGCCATTAATGTGATCAAACTCGTGTTGAAATACAATACCAACGTAACCTTGTAGTTTTAATTCAACTGGGACGAGTTCATCCTTTTCGATATCATAGTTAAGTGCTTCAAAGACAACTGAACCATAACGTGGTGTAAGACCTTCAGTTTCACGATCAACGGAAAGACATCCCTCACCACCAGGAACATAAATAATATCATGTGATTTAGCTTTTAAGACGGGATTAACAAGTGCATACGAATATAATGTTCCATCGAAATCTCTGACATGAACTGCAAACATCCGTTTGGATTGATTTACCTGTGGTGCTGCAATACCGACAGCAGGACGAAGTTCATATTTCTCAGCGATTTCATCATCTTGTGAATTGATGACATATTGTAATAAATCTTTAAGTAGTTTTTTATCCTGACTTGATAGAGGTAAACGGACTTCTTTAGCAACTTTGTATAAAGTTGGGTGTCCTTCTCTTATCACGTTTTTCATTGTTATCATTATTAACACCTCACCCCTCATTATATCATAAGGAGCGACTAGATGCGTATCGATAAGTTTTTAAGTCAATTAAAATATTGTACTCGAAGTGAAGCTAAGGACTTTTTACATACACATCATGTCATCTATCAAAACCAAAGAATTCTTTTAACTAAACATGATGTAAATCCAGAAAATTATGATATAAACATTGATGGTGAGATAGTTTTCTACAAAAAAGATATCCATTTGATGTTGTATAAACCCAAGGGATATTTATCCGCTAATCATGATGCCTTACATCCTTGTGCAACAGATCTCATCAAGCCACCTTATAATCGCTTTGATTTTTCAATAGCTGGTAGACTTGATCTCGATGCAGAAGGCTTGCTGATCTTGACAACGAGTGGTACACTTGTACATGATATCATCTCACCTAAAAAACACCTTCCAAAAGTGTATTTTGTTACGTTAGATAAGCCATTTACACATGAACAACACCTTCTGCAAGGTGTTACCATATTGGATGGGAAAGATGAACCATATACAGCCACAGCCTTACATCTTGAAACCCATCAAGAACAAGTATTCATCACCATTGATGAAGGCAAATTTCATCAGATTAAACGCATGTTTCAAGCTGTTGGATATAACGTATTAGTATTAAAACGCATTCAAATAGGAGAATTATCACTTGGAAATCTACAACCAGGTGACTATATAGAATTTCAACCGGAGGACCTCTATGACAGAAATCATCATGCAAGCCTATAACGTATTAGATGAATTGAAAACAGATCCTTTATTTATCCAAATGAAGGAACTAGATCAACAGATTGCATCACTTTATCAAAACGAAATCCAGGCTTTTACAAAAGCAAAAGAAGTCTATGAAGATGTTATGACGACGGGTGGATCTTATCATCCTGATTATAAAAATGCCATTCGTAAACTATCGGAAACCAAGTCCGACCTCTACGGAAAACCTGAAGTCATGCAATATGTTCAAACAGAAAAAGCTTTTCAAGATATGATCAATGAGTTTCTTCAACAAATGACTTCAATGGTATCAACCCATATTAAAACACCTAATAAATTAGGTATTGTCCAAAAAGGAGGAAGTTGTCATGTACGCTAATCGCATGCAATACATCGTATTTTATCAAGGCAAACAAGTTCCTGAAAAATTAAAAAGTTTACCTGTCGATATTGCTTATGTTTCTGAAAAAAGTGGTTATGTTGTTTGCTATGGAGATAAAGATCTCGAATCGCAATTAAAAAAACAACTCAAGGATGTTAAAGGGTTTAAACATGTGGGGACCTCACAAACCTACGATGAAAATTTAAATTTTTAATCTGTTAAGCAAAAATACTTGACAGATAATAAAATATCGTTATAATGGTAATGGATAACATGAATAAAGATGAAAGAGAGTGACATAACATGGCAGTAAAAATTCGTTTACAACGTTTTGGTTCTAATAAAGCACCATTTTACAGAGTTGTAGCAAGTGAATCTACTAGATCAAGAGATGGAAAATTTTTAGAAATCGTAGGAACTTATGATCCCCTAAAGGGCTTAGTAAATATCGATGGTGAAAAAGTACAAAAATGGATCGGTAACGGTGCACAGCCAACAGATACTGTAAAGAGCTTGTTAAAAAAGTATAGCGTTTTAAAATAATCAAAGGGGGAACAAATCATGGCGGTTGATTTTGAAAAACTGATCAAAAATATGATAATGCCATTAGTCGTTAACCCGGATGATGTTTTAGTTAAAATCTTGTCAACAGATGATGACACGATCACCATTCAACTTCTTGTTAATGAAGCTGACTTAGGTCGCGTTATTGGTAAAGGTGGCAAAATTGCCAGTGCGATGCGAACCATTGTTTATGCAGGCGCTTCTAAAGAAGGTAAACGCGTGCAAATTGACATTGACTCATTTTAATCATGAGTAAGTTTCACATTGGTCATATAACAAATACACACGGCATTAGAGGAGAGGTTAAAATCTACAATTTAAGTGATTTTAACCGCTTTTTCGTTGGTGCTAGCATCTATGTTGAAAAAGATGGCATGAAACACACATTTATCATTGAACGTGTAAGACCACAACAAAATCTTTATATCGTAAAGTTCAAGGGATATGACAACATCAATGATGTTGAAAAGTATAAAGGATTACCGGTTTATTCTGATGAAGATATTGATGGTGAATTAGAAGATGATGACTATCATTACACATCCTTAATCGATAAACCTTGTTATACAAAAGATAATCTTTATCTAGGTGTTGTGATCAGCATCATTCCAGTTCCACAAGGGCATCTCTTAGAAATTGAAACACCATCAGGAAAAAAAGCGATGGTTCCTTTTGTTTCAGAGTTTGTTGATGAGGTCAAAGAAGATAAGATTATCATTTCACCGATTGAGGGATTATTATGAAGATTGACATTTTAACGATATTTCCAGATTTTTTTGATGCCTTTTTACATACATCAATTATTAAAAGAGGTATTGAAGATGGTTATATCGATATAAAAACACATCAGTTAAGAGATTATAGCAGTTTAAAGCATAATCGCATTGATGATACACCTTATGGTGGTGGAGCAGGTATGCTAATGATGTTTCCCCCGTTTTTTGAAGCGATTAAAACCTTGAAGAATGATGATACACACATCATCATGACATCCCCTCAAGGGAAGCTTTTTGATCAGCAAAAAGCGATTGAATTATCAAAGAAAAAACACATCTTAATTCTATGTGGTCATTACGAGGGTATAGATGCCCGTGTTGAACAATTTGTTGATGAAGAAATCTCAATTGGTAACTATGTGTTAACAGGTGGCGAAATGCCAGCGATGATTATTGCAGATGCTGTATCGCGATTAGTACCTGGTGTGATTCATGAAGAATCCAGTGAGACAGACTCTCTTCAAAATGGCTGGTTAAAATATCCACAGTATACAAAACCTGAACAATATGAGGGATATGCTGTACCTGAGGTGTTATTATCTGGTCATCATCAGATGATCGAAACATGGCGAAAAGAACAATCTGTCAAGAGAACTTTAATGAAACGACCTGATTTAATCAAGGGTATTGTATTAACAGACGAAGAAAAAAAGATACTCCAAAAGGTAAGCAAAAAAGACGTTTAGCCGTCCATTTGCTTGCTTTTTTTGAGGTTTAAGTATATGATATGTATAGTAAAGATTATGTAAATAATCTAGAAAGGATTATCAGCATGAAATTCATAAAAAAACTCGCAACTCAATCCATTCTGATTGAATCCATTTTGATGGTATTTATCATCTTATCTTTTGATGTGCTTTTTGTATTAAAATACGGTTTTCAAATTACGTTTGCCCATTGGGTCATCGCATTTTTTAATATATTAGTTGTTTTATCAGTTTTAGCATTTATCAAAAATAACAAACGTCGCTTCATTGCTTATGCGATATTTATTTTAATCATGTTTGTTTTCTTCTTAACTGACATTACACTTTATCGCTACAAGGAAGATGTGACATCAATCGCGATGTTACTCGAATCCGGTAAGAATACGATGAAGATTGGACTTAAATACAACCCATTAGAGGCGTATGGTATTGGAACATGGATGCTCATTGTTGGATTTGTTGTTTCAATGGCACTCGTGTTAAAAAAAGTTGTTAAATTACCTGGTAGTGTCCGCACATATCGCTTTATGTCACGTGTAGCCTTCTTAGTCTTTTCATTTGGTGGTTTGCTTGTTGCACCTAAGATTATTGATCAAGCGGATCAAATTCTATTTGACACACCATCAGATAAAGCGTTATTTGTACAAAAGTTTGGTTCTATCACATATCATGCCAAGGATATTATCACCTACACAACAAATGCAATTAAACCTCTGATTTATAAAGATGATTATGTATTAGACATCAATGAAGAAGTTACTGATGAATTTGCACCAACATCAAGTTTATATGGCATGTTTGAAGGTAAAAATTTGATTATGATCATGTGTGAAACTTGTGAAGAATATGGATTTACACCAGAATATACACCTAATTATTTTAGATTAAGAGAACAAAGTATGTATTTTACAAATTTCTTCTCGGCAGCTAAATCAAATTATACATATGATGCTGAATTTAAATCTTTAACTTCCATGATGTATTTCCAAGGCGATAATTTCATGTATACCTATGGAGAAAATGCGTATCCAACTGCACTTCCTCATATGTTTAGAAATGTTGGTTATACAACAAATTCATTCCATGATTATTACAGTGATTTCTTCAATCGCGATGAAATGCATATGAGTTTAGGTTTTGAGTCATATCGAGGTGTTGAAGGTTTAATTGTCGAAGAAAGCGAATTTTGGCCTTTGGATTCACTTATGTTTGAACAATATAAAGATTATATTGCACCTATTCAAGATGATCCTTTCTACAGTTTTATTTTAACCGTTACACCGCATGGACCACATGATAAATATCGCGATGAACTCGCATACTATTATGATATCTTAGATCAAGATCCTAATTATGTTAATGAATCATTAGAGTTTAAGACGATTACAGCAGCTCAGATGAATTTTGATGAAGGATTAGGCATTTTGCTTGATGATTTAGAAGCCAAAGGACTTATGGATGAAACTGTGATCGTGATGTATAGCGACCACAAGAACTACTCATCACAATACATTACTGAAGAAAAGACACCAAATAGTGATATTCCATTTGAAATCGAAAAAGTACCTTACTTAATTTATGCACCAGGTTTAGTAACTGGGGAGAATCAAATCTTAACATCACATTACGATATTGCACCTACAATCTTAGATTTATTTGGTATCTCATCATATAAGGATTTCTATTATGGTCAAAGCATCTTCTTAGAAGAAAGAGAAGATCGTCCCATCATCTTATCTTACTCAAGCTGGATTACAGAAACATACCGTGTTCAGTTTGGAGAAGTCGTCTTAGGTGAGCTCGACGATGAAGTCTTCTTAAACGAAAAAAACAAGATTTACAACACGATTCAGTTCTATGAAAAAATCTTTTTCTCAGATTATTTCAGTACTGAAAATCCATTTTATCTCATTGAGATGATAAATCCTGAAATCGGTTAGAAAAACTGTTGCAAGTTTTCTTTAACTTTGTTATAATGAAAAAGCCGTTAAAATTATTTATGCACAATGGTCCGCTGTCTTTTGACATGAACATTGGAAGAAAGAGAGTGAGTCGAACATGTCAAGATTAAAGGGACAAGAACTGATTGCTGCAATTACCAAGCAGTATATCAAAGAAGTACCTACCTTCTATCCTGGTGATACCGTCAAGGTATACGTCAAGATTAAAGAAGGAAATCGCGAACGTCTTCAGTTATTTGAAGGTCTCGTCATCAAAAGACAAGGCGGAGGAATTTCTGAAACATTTACCGTTCGTAAGGTATCCTACGGTATTGGTGTAGAACGTACTTTCCCAGTACACACACCATCTATTGACCGCATTGAAGTGACACGTGTTGGTAAGGTTAGAAGAGCTAAGCTTAACTACATCCGTACATTGTCAGCGAAGGCATCAAGAATCAAGGAAAAGCGGTAAAAATGATAAAGAGGCACATTGCGCCTCTTTATTTTTTTTCTGTCTTCAGTTGATGGAGATAAGATATTGGATCTTTTGCATAATAGATTTTCTTCATCAATTTGATAAGATCATCAGGTTGATTAGAATCGATAACATAATCAGCGATTTGCTTTACTTTTAAATCTGCAGTAGATAATGCAACAGAGAAGTTACTTTGTTTCATGATATTGACGTCAAACGACATCGATCCAAAAGCGATGACGTATTTATCTTGATGCTTCATCAAAAATGATGAAAGTGCATTTTCTTTTGATGTTTCTGAACGATGAATCTTTAAGTAGAAGTAATCGTCCATGTAAGGATATATCTGGTATGAAATGTCAAATGGAAGTAATGTGGTTAAATCCTTTGCATATGTCTCAACCTGTTCTTTTCGATCAATAACAATGTAAAAGACGGCATTTTCATCATAACTTAAACGACCTTTAATGTGATTTCTAAAATCGTCATTCTTACGATCTAAATAAAACTTTTCTTCAGCAGAATTTGCAAATGATGTATGGTACATGGATAACGCTTGATCTACAATGGAATAAGCAAACACGTTGCGATTGAGATCGATAAAATATTGATCAATTTGTTGTTGTGCTTCTTTTGATAAGTATTTAATATCTAAATACTTTTCTTTTTTTAAATCATAAATCACAGCACCATTCATAATCATCAGTTCTAGGTTGAGTGGTATATCTTTGAAGATGCGATTAAGTGATGCTGGTGTCCGAGTAGTAGAAACTGTGAAGTGCATGCCATCATTAATTAAATTCGTGAGTGTATAAGACGCAAAAGATGATAAGTTTCTATGTTTTGTTAAAAGGCATTGATCTAGACCACTCACAAACAAGATATCTTTATGCTTATAGCGATGCCAATGAAATTGATTGACGCCAAGTGTAATCAGCACACCGATAATCGTTGATGAAATACGATTGATAGCAAAAGGTGCAACCGGTAGATTGTTTCTAAGAGAAATAGTGACTGAAAGATAAGTTAACGCTGCAACGAAAACTAAATCCTGTTTTTTAAACTGCACGAGAAATGCGATGAGCGGAATAATTAAAACAGCAGTGATTGTATAAAGAATTGCAAGATGGCCGATATAACCTAATTGATCTAAAATAGCATCCATGAATAAGTTTTCATAGATCAAAATGATCACCATGCCAAAGAGACCACCAAATAAAGATCCGAATGAGCGTATTTTTGCTTGTGAAAATGATTTTGAATTATCACGCTGCATTGAATAAACAGCTGCGATACCTGCAAAAAATGGTGAGTACCATGTTGATGCAAACGAAGGTGAAATCACATAGAGTATAAAGTGAACAATGAGTGTGAAAGCAACTGCAATCGCTGTTTTAAGATTGCGCAATCCAATTTTTGGCATAAGTCCTCCAGGAAAACCTCTTTTATCTTGAGATAAACACCAACATTATAGCACTTTCTTGCTGGCTTGCAAGAACCTAAAAAACGTTTTCTAAAAATTAGTGAATTATCAATTGCTAAAAATGATGTAAACGAATGAAACTATTTTCATAAAAGACTTGAAAGCCTTTACATGATATGATATAATGATTGACGTATATGATATAAAAAAGAGGTGAATTCCATGAGTAATGCAACCATTTATGATGTCGCTGGTGCAGCTGGCGTTTCACTTGCTACCGTATCACGCGTACTCAACAATCCAGAAAAAGTAAAAGAAGAAACAAGACAACGTGTTTTAAAGGTTATTAAGGAATTAGGATATCGTCCTAATGTCATTGCACGTGGACTTGCTAGCCGTAAAACGACGACTGTAGGGGTTGTTATTTCAGATATCACGAGAGCATCAGTTGCTGAAATGTTAGGTGGTATCAGTGATATTGCTCAAAACTACAAATATTCGATTAAACTCTTCTCAATTCGTGAAGATATGGATGTGATGGATACACTTCATGACATTGTAGCTGAACAGGTTGATGGTGTTTTATATTTGAATGATGAACTCAATGAAAAGCTTGTTGATGACATCAAACGTATGTTCAACTCTAACGGCATCCCTTACGTGTTTGCGAATGTCGTATCAGATGACCCTGATGTACCAACAGTTTCTATTGATTATGAAAAAGCAGGTTACGAAATTACAAAACTGATGATTAGTGATCATCGTGAAAATATTTATTTATTATCAACAGCACGTCGTTATTCAGTGAATGACAAAAAAGAAGCAGGATACACACGCGCTATGGAAGAAGCAGGTTTGGAACCAAAAATCTTTAGAACAAGCGGTGATACCAATATCAATCGTCAACACTTTTCAACATTCTTTGCTGACAAGAAGATTGATGGAGCCATTGGTGTCAGAGATTCAATCGCTGTGTCATTTATGAATATTGCACGTGATAATGGTCGCTTAGTACCAAGAGATCTAGCAGTTGCTGGTTTCCAAAACACAAAATATGCGTTACTATCACGTCCAACATTGACATCTATTGATATTCCAGTGTATGATATTGGTGCAGTAAGCATGCGTTTACTCACAAAACTTATGAACCAAAAAGATGTTGACAATATTAGAATCACATTACCACACTATATTGTTAAACGTCAAACAACAAATTAATCGATCGATGACGTAATATAAAAAGAGGCTTGAAAACCTAAGATAGAGATCTCATGAGGGTGTAACATGAGAAGAAAACAGGACTTGAAATACAGTTACCGAGATCACGAACTCATTTCAAAGTGCCAGATTTATCTGGAACTAAGGTGGTACCGCGGAAACTTATTTTCGTCCTTAGATGTTTTAGTCTAGGGACGATTTTTATTTAAATGGAGGATTATAACAATGACTTTATACGAAGAGCTCATTTGGCGTGGGTTAATTAAAGATGTATCCAATGAAGAAAAAGCAAAGGAACTTTTAAACCAAAATCACATCAAATTTTACTGTGGATTTGATCCAACAGGTGAATCATTAACTGTGGGACATCTTGTACAGATTGTTAGAATGATGTTATTAGAAAAATATGGTCATACCCCAATCGTTTTAATCGGTGGGGCAACAGGATTAATTGGTGACCCTAAGCAAACCTCTGAAAGAAAATTATTAACACTTGAAGAATCTTTAAAAAATGCAGAAAAGATTAAACAACAAATTCAACACTATTTAAATCCAGATCAGGCTATTTTCGTTAATAACTATGATTGGATTGGTAAAATCGATATGATCTCATTTTTAAGAGATTATGGAAAACACTTTTCAATCAATTATATGATTGCTAAAGATACAGTTCAAAAAAGACTAGAGATTGGTATCTCATACACAGAGTTTTCTTACATGTTGATTCAAGCCATTGACTTCTTGCATCTCTATCAAAAAAATGATTGTAAATTGCAATTTGGTGGATCAGACCAATGGGGAAATATCACAACAGGGCTAGAACTGATCAGAAAACTTGAAGGTGAAAATCATCAGGCAATTGGTATGTCCTCACCCCTCTTACTGAAAGCTGATGGTACGAAATTTGGTAAGAGTGAAACGGGAACCTTGTGGCTAGATTCTGATCTTACATCACCCTATGAACTTTATCAGTATTTCTTTAATGCATCTGATTTAGATGTTGTTAATTATTTAAAGACATTAACCCTGTTATCGAAGGATGACATTGAGGCATTAGAAAAATCTATGCAAGAAAAACCTGAAGAACGTCTAGCTCAAAAGAAACTTGCTGAAGAAGTGGTTCTACTCGTTCATGGTGAAAAAGCACTCAAACAAGCACTCAAAGTAACCGAAGCCTTATTCTCTGGAGACTTCCAAGATCTTGATGAAACGGGATTAAGTATGTTATCGAAGACACTTGACAACGTCAAAATATCAGAACCTACTTCCCTGATTGATCTTATCGTCGAATCCAAACTTGCACAAAGCAAGCGAGAAGCACGTACCTTTATTCAAAGTGGAGCTATCTCACTCAATGATCAAAAAATTGACGCATTAGATTATGTTGTAACAAACGATCTTGCTCTCTATAAACATTACATCATCTTACGCCGAGGTAAGAAAAAATACGCCATGATTCAATACGTTTCATAAAAAGGAGTTCACATGGACATTTTGCTGTATAACCCACTATCTCGTAATGGTAAAAATGAAAAATTTATTCAAAAGATTATTCATCATTTAAAAAAGGACGGTAGACCCGTCGTTAGTTACAGCATTTTAGCCATTGATGATGTTGATCTCTTCCTTTCAGGCTGTCATGAAGATGATCGTATTATCATCGTTGGTGGTGATGGAACAATTAATCACTTAGCTAATCGTATCTATGAAGTTAATTATCCACAACAGTTATTTTTGTATCAAGCAGGAACAGGTAATGATTTCGTTCGTTCACTAAGAACAAAAGACAAAATAGTACCTATTAAGTCTCATATCAAGAAACTTCCATATGTGATGTTTCAAGAACAAAAGCGTTATTTCTTAAACGGTGTTGGTGCTGGCCTAGATGGTATGATTGGATATTTGGTCAATCACTCCAAGTACAAGAAGAATAAACTCAATTATTTCAGACACGCATTTGAAGGGTTTGCTAAATTCAAGCCGATAGCAGCAACCATCACGATTGATGGTTTGGAAATCAGAGAAGAAAAACTTTGGTTTGCAAGCATGATGAACAGTCAATATTTTGGTGGTGGTATGAAAATTGCACCTCAAGCAAGACGTGACCAACACGATCTAGATCTCGTCATCTTAAAAGATATCCCTAAATGGTTATTGATTATCATTTTCCCAACGATCTACTTAGGTTGGCACATTCATTTTAAGCGTTGGGTGAAAGTCTATAAAGGGCATGACATTTCCATCGTATTTGATAAACCAACCTATTTACAAATCGACGGAGATGTAGAGTATCCCATCGAATCATTCAAAGTTAAATCCGTTAAATAAGGAGAGAAATCTTCTTTTTTTATAAAAAGACAAAAAAATATCTAGCCGCAACTAGATATTTTTGTTTGTGTGATACGTTTTAAATGATTAGAAGATAATCATGGTTAAAACAAATATAACGATTGCCCCAAATATGGAAAGTGTAACAATGGTAGTTACATCCATACCCTTGTTTCGACCAGCTTTCCATGAAGCATCTGCTTGAGCAAGCCGATCTTTCGTATGATTCTGATCTGCATTGATTAATTGAATTGCTGAATCTCCTGTTGTTTTACCTGTAAAATGTCCATGCATGAATAATCCCTCCTAAATTAAACTATATTTTTATACGACATCATCATGTCAACATGATGAGTTCTATAAAACCAAAATAAAGAAAAGCACCGATAATAGCGTCATAACGAAGAGGAAAACAGTGTAAACCATAGCTTTATCCATACCGAATGAACGACCGACGCTCCATGCAATTTCTGCTTGAATAATACGATCGGCTACAATCCTAGTATCATATCGTAGAAGCCCATATATGGACTCAGATGTGCTGCGGTAAACTGTCGGTGGAATTCTCATAAGAATCACCTCTTTTTTATCACTTTCTACACCCTCATCTTATCATATGAATCATAATTTGTGATATGATATGACTTCATTAGACATATCTAGGATTCATTTTTAATGAAATAAAGCAAAATTTGTTACTTAATTCGTCCTAAACCTATCTTTTTATAGACTTTTTGCATTTTCCGTTGAGCGATAAAACGTGCACGTTCAGCACCTTCATTTAAGACATCATCCAATCCAAAATCATTCATGATTTGGAAATACTTTTGTTGTATCGGACGTATCGTATCAACAACAACTTCAGCTAAATCAGCTTTAAAGGTCGCATAATTAGATTCGTTGTAGCGATCTTCTAATTCCTTAATGGTAAAACCAGTGAGTGATGCATAAATTTGCAGTAGATTGGAAATGCCTGGCTTTTTCTTTGGATCATACTTAATCAAATTATCTGAATCGGTTACAGCACTCTTGATTTTCTTTCTAATGACTTGTAGATCATCTAGAAGAAGCACATAGGATTTAGGGTTTTCATCAGATTTTGACATTTTCTTTGTAGGATCAGTTAAACTCTTAATGCGTGCACCAGTCTTCGGATAGAATCCTTCAGGAACAACGAATGTTTCACCATATTGATTGTTAAAACGAATCGCTAAATCACGCGTTAATTCTAAATGTTGTTTCTGATCATCACCGATAGGGACTAAGTGAGCATCATAAAGTAAGATATCAGCAGCCATGAGTGCAGGATAAGTTAATAGTGATGTTCTAATTCCGTCGGTTTGTTTACCCTTTTTATCTTTGTACTGTGTCATACGTTCCATTTCGCCAACATAAGCTGTTGACTCCATGATGTACCCTAATGCACTGTGTTCCATCACTTCGGATTGAACAAAAAGATTAACTTTTTCTGGGTCTAGTCCACATGCTAAATAAAGTGCAGCAACACTTCTGATGTTTTTCTTTAATTCTTGACGATCTTGAGGTGTTGTAATGGCATGTAGATCAGCGATAAAAATGAAGAATTCTGTATCTTCGAGCTCATCTTGCAGTTGGACAAACTGACGTAGTGCTCCAATATAGTTGCCTAAAGTCAATTTGCCTGTTGGTTGAATACCTGAAACAAGCGTTTTACGCTTTTGTGCTTTAACTTGAAGTTGTACAGGAATTTGAATTTCTTCAAGTGCTTTTGATTGAATCGTTGGTGTTGGCATAGTTTTTACCTCCTTAAAATAAAAAACGTCCAAAGATTATATCTAAGGACGTTTACACGCGGTGCCACCTTAGTTCTAGAGAAACTCTCTAGCACTCAATATCGTTAAGGCCGATTTACCTTGTGCTCCAAGGGCCCACATCATTTGTCATCACTTTCGGCTCTCACCATCCCGAATCGCTTGAAATGATTTCATATCAATGATTTCTTCCTTTTCACTGCACACTCACATTATACATGAGAATGACTTATTCTTCAAGTACCTTTTCGAGTTGATCAACAAGTGACTTAAAGCGTTCAATGACAGCCATAAATGTTTCTTTATTGGTTAAATCAGCGCCAGCTTTTGCTGCTTGGTTGACAGGATAATCTGAACCACCTGATTTAAGTAGACCAATGAAGTTTTCCATTGCTTGTGGAACTTGCTTCTTCACGTTATCATAAATCTTTAATGATGCGCTATAGGATGTTGCATACTGATAAACATAGAAAGGTGTATAGAAGAGATGTGGGATATATGCCCAAACATATTCTTTACCATTTTCAGTTGTGATATCAATATCATAATAATGTTTGTATAAGTCAATCATAATTTTTGATAGAGATTGATAGGTAATCGGAACACCTTGTTCAACGAGTTTATTTGCTTCATATTCATAGGTTGCAAATAAGGTTTGTCTGAAGAAGGTTGCCATAATACCATCGATAGCTTTTTCGAGTAAATCAATTTTTTGTTCTTTGGTTGTTGATTTCTTAATAAGATAATCAAGCAATACATGTTCATTAAATGTTGATGCAATTTCTGCTACAAAGATGGTGTAATCAGCCATTGCCATCGGTTGATTTTCATTAGAGAAAATGGTGTGTGCAGAATGTCCTGCTTCATGTGCTAACGTGAAGACTGCATCTAATGTGTCATCATGATTAAGTAAGATGTATGGATGGAATCCATAAAGTCCTGATGAATAAGCGCCTGTGCGTTTACCATCTTTTGGATAAGCATCAACATAACCATTGAGTAATGCATCTTTTTGATGAGCTACATAATGTGGGTCCATACCATCAATCGCTTCAAAGAAGAGATTTCTTGCAGTTTCAAAAGAATACTTTGAATCATCTCTTGCTAGCTTTAGGAAACGATCATATGTGTGATACGTTTCTAACTTTAAGTGTTTCTTTCTTAATTGAATGTAACGCTTGATGTGTGATGTGTTTTCATAAGCGACATCTTTTAAGTTATGAAATACAGATGTTGGAATGTTGTTTCTAAATAAAGCAGCCTCTAGCGCACATTCATAATTGCGAGACTTGTAGTTTGCTGATAATTGTTGCAACACAAGATTGTAAGCAGATGCAAATGCGGCTTTATTATCTTTATAACGTTTAAATGCAGCTTCAAAGATGAGCTTACGATCTTCAGCAGATGCTGTTTCAGCAAGTAAAGAGCGATAATTGGATTGTGTGATGGTCAATTCTTTACCATCTGATAGTGTTACTTTTTCATCTTGACGATCAATGATTGCTAACGCTTGATAAAGCGATGATGGAACAGAACGGGTTGCTCCAAAATTAGCAAGCAAGTTTTCTTGATCAGCTGATAAAACGTGTTTTTGCTGTAAGAATAACTTTTCCATTTCAAATGCATAGGTCTTTAAGAAGTCGTCACTTTGTACAAATGACATCACTTTTTCTTCACCCATAGCAATCAGTTCGGGAGCAACAAATGATGTTTTTTGACCAAGATCAGAAAACATTAACATCAATTGTTGATTTTTTGATGAAGTAACTGTATCCTTTAAATTTAAATCTGAGGCAAGATGAATGTAGCCATATAGACGATACATCAGTTTATTAGTTTCTTCCTCAGCCACATAAAATGCTCTAAATGATTGAAGATCAGATAGCTTTCCTTTGAAAGAAGCTAAATGTTCAATATGAGCCGGTAATTTTTTTAAATCTTCCTCCCAAGCTTCCACACTTGAGTAGAACGGTGATAAATCCCATTGAGACATACGTTTTTACGTCCTTTCGTTTAGCATTAGTTTTATTATAACCTAAGATGGATTTATTCTAACGAATTCGAAACTTAATTGTGTAAAATGATACCAAAATCAACATCACTTGTTGTAATTAAGTGCGTTTAATTATATAATAAAACAGCGAGGAAAACTCGGATACACCAAGAACACCATAGTGCTATAGGCTAAAACCTATGCTCCAAGAAGGAGGAAGACATGATTACAATTTTTACAACACCAAGTTGTTCGTCTTGTCGGAAAGCGAAGAAGTGGCTTGATGAGCATAAGATTCCTTATGAAGAGAAGAATCTTTTCAACCAACGAATCACAGAAGATGATATCGACCGTATGCTCGAAAATGCAGAAAACGGATTTGAAGACATTATCTCAACACGATCTAAAATCTTTAAAGAACAAGATTTAGATGTTGAAGATATGAAGATCAGTGAACTCAAAGAGTTCATCATTGAAAATCCATCTGTCCTTAAGAGACCGATCATCATTGATGGTGAAAAATTACAAGTTGGTTATAACGACGAAGAAATACGCGTATTTATTCCTAAGCGTCTTAGAGAATTAATTATGTGTACGGATTGTCCAAATGGAGAATTTTGTGATTATCAAAGTGCGCTCAAGCGTTATTTTGATGAGATAAAAAAAGATTTACACAAAGCGTAAAAAAAAGAACTCAACCGAGTTCTTTTTTATTATTTTTGTTCAGGTAATTCAAGTCTGAAGTGGGTATAGAACCCAAGGCCTGCACCACCAAAGATAAGCATAAGCGTTAAGACATAAACTGTACGAACAATTGGTGCTTGTGAAGAGATCACGTGAATATCACCATTAAGAATACCTGTGTTTTCCAAATGTAATCCAAATAGTACAGCTAATAAAATAGATGCTGCAAGTAAGAAACTTTTACGTTCGAAGAACCATCCTACCCATAAGAGTGCAGTTGGTATTAAAAAGTAGTAGAATTCAGGCATTGCGAATGAACCGTAAGCGCGAAACCACGGCATGGTGCGAATAACAAGCGAGATGATTAAGAGTATGGACACGGTTAGTGCTGTGATAAAATATAATAGGCTACGTTCTTTCATTTGGCCCTCCATCGAACATTTATTTACATAGTATATTATATGTTTTAGCGCCGCTCTTGTCAATGTTATTCGGTGTAAAATGGCTTTATTTCGTGAAAAAGCGGCATAATAGACAATGTTTACCTGAAAGTTCATTCATTTTAATGTAAGCATTTGCAAAAAAAAGCAATCCTCATCGGATTGCCTTATTTATTATCTTCTACACATAAAAGCACGTTCGCTCTTACGTCTGGTTGGTATTTGCTTAATACCATAATCATCTAAAAACTTAAGGAATAATTTTTGACCTTGATGGTAATCATTCACTTCATATTCGACTTCATAATCGATCACATTGCAATAATCACAACGATCTAAGAAAAGTGTACCGCCTTCATAAGGTGTACTTACACGATAATTGTCGAGTGATACTTTAAATGTTACAAAATAATCGATATCTTCAAAAAAGTCTTTCGTATTAAAACCGTTTTCAATCATGTCTTTTGCTTGATCAGGATGAAGAAGCACATGACTTTCAAAAGCGCCTTGTTCACTTTGACTCTTTAAGGTAACCTTATAATGCGTATCACTCTTCTGACGGATTCTAAGAACAATTTTCTGTTGATTGAGTATATAGTCATCGGTGTCAAAGTAGTGGTTAACCTGTTTGAAAATATTATTTTCAAGCTTAAACTTTGCTAAAAGTTCACGATACTTTTCTTCAGTTAGACCTGTTTTAAATTCGATTTCAATATTCTTGGTCATGGACATCACCTTTTTCTTATTCTGGCTTCATCCTTTTAGCCGCTTCTATTATATCAAATCACCTCCCTAAAGGGAAGGAAAAACGTTTACATTTATGAACACGGTTTCAATATCTTTGCAATTTATGTAAGTAATGGTAAAATAAAGACGATGAAAAATCAATTCAAGGAGGAATTATCAAATATGGCAATTAATGTAGCAATTAATGGCTTCGGCCGCATTGGACGTCTTGCATTCAGATTGATGTCAGGCGATTCAAGATTTAATGTTGTAGGGATCAATGATTTAACAGATGCAGAAACATTAGCATACCTTACAAAGTATGACACTGCACAAGGACCTTTCATGGTTGACAAAGTATCAGCAGAAGGTACTAACTTAGTTTTTGATGGTAAAGTTATTCCTATTTTCGCAGAAAAAGATCCTAAGAATTTACCATGGGGAAAATTAAATGTTGATGTTGTTCTAGAATGCACAGGCTTATTCACAGACGAAGTTAAAGCTGGTTGGCATTTAGAAGCAGGCGCAAAGAAAGTTGTTATTTCTGCACCAGCATCAGGTAACGTTAAGACAATCGTATTTAACGTTAATGACAACACATTAGATGGCACTGAAGATATCATTTCAGGCGCATCATGTACAACTAACTGTTTAGCACCTATCGCTAAAGTGTTAGATGACAACTTCGGTATCGTTGGTGGTATGATGACAACTGTTCATGCTTACACAAACGACCAATCACTCATGGACCAACCACATAAGAAGGGTATTATGGCAAGAAGAGGAAGAGCTGCAGCAGCAAGCATTATCCCTTCATCAACTGGAGCAGCTAAAGCGATCGGTTTAGTTTTACCACAATTAAAAGGTAAGTTAGATGGTACTGCATTACGCGTTCCAACAATCACTGGTTCAGTTGTGGACTTAACTGTTGAAGTTAAGAAGCATACAACATTAGAAGAAATCGATGCAGCATTTAGAAAAGCAGCAAACGAAACACTTCAATACATGGCAGATCCAATCGTATCTTCAGACGTTATTGGTACACATTATGGTTCAATCTATGATGCACATACCACACAAATCGTTAACTATGGCGATCGCCAATTAGTTAAAGTTATGTCATGGTATGACAATGAAATGAGCTATACTGCACAGTTAATTAGAACTGTTGGTAAATTAGCAAGCCTCATTAAATAACAAAAAATAGCATAATAAAACGCGGAATTGAGTATAATTTCGCGTTTTATTTATAATTTTCATATTTTTTGTAAAGAATATGTCAATTTTTAAATAATTATAAACATTTTTGTTGACAATGACGTTCAGTAATTATATAATATAGAGGAAAATGTGAAAACTACTTACATTTTCAGTTTCATAATGTTAAAAAGGCAAAGCTAAGGTAACTTAGTGACGCAAAGCTATAGGGTCCTATTGGGACAGCCAGTTGTCATTTGAAATGATCCACAAAATGGATTTGAATTTCAGTGTTGACAATTGGTATTTTTAATAAAAAACCATGGTCGCATGAAATTCATCTGACCTATTTTTATACCCGAAAGGAGATGAAACTCTTGAACGCTGGTAAAAGAATAGTTCCCGTCGTAATTATCATCTTATTGGTAATTGCACTCGGATTTACATCAACAGCGGCATTCGCTTACTGGCAGGATGTATCAAGAGTTGGGAACGTCGTTATCAGGTACGATGGTGAAGATGCAAACTTAATTGTTGAACAAGTATCAGCGGAATTCACTGGAAGACTTGTTCCTGAAGGATATATCTTCTTTGAAGGTGAAGTGGACGAGGTCACATTCGAATACGAAGTCAGTATCGATAAGACTTTAGTTCAAACAATGAATCTTGTTGTAGAAGCAATTGAAGTGAAAATTGGCGAAACAGATGAATATGGTCATTTGGTAGATGTCGGAGTTGGACCTGCTAAAGATAAATTCGAATACGAAATTTTCAACAGTGTCGTCACAGTTAGAATTACAGTTAGATTGTTAGAGCCTATTGATGAAGCAGAAGCAATCGAGAGGGGATTAGACCTTGGTTTAGTTAATGTAGATGATTCAGAAACTGCATATAACTTTATCAGAGGGGAAACCATTAGCTTTAAGATCAACTTTAGTGTCACTCCAAGATTAGTCAAGATTAACTAAAGAATAATAAAAAAATAAAAAATAAGAAAATTTAAGGAGAAAAAGTATGAAAAAAAGAGGTTTAGTAATTAGTTTATTAGTTTTATTAGCAGTTATCACATCAGGTTTCACATATGCGTTTTGGGCATCATCAGTTGCTGGTGTTACAGAAGCAAAAAATGGTTCAGTCCAAATTGGTACTGGTGAAGCAGTTACAGTTGATGTAGCAATTGGTGCGTCTCAATCTAATGCGTTGCAATTAGTTCCTTTAACTATTACACCATTAGCTGGTCAAACAAATTCAGTGGTTTTCTCGTATGTCATTACATGGACAACAGATGATAGAATTGAGAGTGTTACTACAGCAAACATAACTACAGTTGTTAGTGATATTAAAGTTGGTGGAGTGGTTAACCCACACGGTTTAGTACAAGTTAGTTTAGTAAATCCAGGCACTGTTACACAAGGTAATCAAGTTACAGTTACATTTACAGTTACGATGAATGAGCCAGCATCACAAGCAGAATACAATGATGTTGCCAATGAATTGATTGAATTCTCAATTACATTTACTGTTACACCCGTTGTAGCTTAATAATTCTTACATAGTATACTTGCAAAACATTATTGGCGACATTAACGGTCGCCTTTAGTTTATTTAAAAGGAGTGGAGAAATGAACAATCGACTACGTTCAATTAAGATATTCACTTTGAGTTTTTTGTTTTTAGTTTTTTCATTTTTGATCTCTACTACTTTCGCCTTTTGGGCAAGTAATATCCTCAGTTTGGAAAACATGAGTTTTGTTCAATTTCCCATTGGTGAATGGGGTCTTACAGCTGGTACTCCAGAAGGTATCCCAGAATATGAATTAGGTGAAACCTATCAAACTGGAGATTATGTATGGTGGGAAGGTAAAATCTACCAAATCATTGGTGGAGGTTATGCATCTGCACCCCCCCATCAACTGCATCATATGGACCATTCAATGAGATTACACATCTCTATGTCTCAACAAACACTTATTACACTAATGATGTTGTTCTGCACAACAATGCATTCTATCGTGTCATCAATGCAGGTATTGCTAACTCTAGTGAACCAGGAACTAATGGTGCTGGTTGGTTTGACATGCATTCGATTGACTGGTCAACAGGACAAACTTATGTTCAAGGTGACTATGTACTCTATAACAACAAACTCTGGCAAGCTACAGTAGGTTATAATCTTAACTCAAATGTTCCAGGTACGTCCCTACACTGGAAACAATTTGGTTCTCTCGAATGGAATCCAAATATTACCAATTATGCTCAAAATGATCACGTGACCTACAATGGAGTTCTTTACTACGCAGCACTTGGATATAGCTTAAATGTTACACCAGGCACTAATGCATCTTGGAGGGTTAAAGGTTCTCTCGAATGGAATCCTAATATTGCATATCAAGCCGATGAAGTTGTTATGTATAATGGGAACTACTATATAGCAGATTACTATTCATTAGGAAATACACCTGGTACTCATCCCTCATGGCTAACCTTTAATACAACATATAATCCAAGTACAAAATATAAAGTTGGCGACATTGTTTTATACAATGGAAATCTCTATTTGGCAACGAATCAATCAAGATCAAGAAGTAATGTTCCAGGAACAGCATACAATGCTTGGAATCAGATCAATACAGCGGAATGGCGTTGGTTTAATGTTTATACCATCACGGATCATGTGATACATAATGGCGGTATTTACAAACCTTACAATCTAACCAATGCGAACGCAAATGAACCAGGAACAACCTATAACGCATGGAACCGTGTTGATGTTGATACCTATCAACCCTACAATGTCTATGCATTAGGACAACATGTCTTCCATTTAGGCGATATCTATGAAGTTGTCAATGTTTCAAACGCGAATACTAATGAACCAGGTACGCTTTATAATGCATGGAATCTTGTCAATGATTCAGAATGGTATGGCTTTAATGTCTATCAACAAAATGACTATGTTTTCTATGAAGATTTTGCTTATCGTGTTGTTAATCCAACGAATGCCAATAACAATGTTATACCTGGAACAGTAAATGATGCATGGAATCGTGTTGGTACACTTTATTACCAGTCTTACAATACGTATTTAACAAATGAAATTGCTATTTATGAAAATGTTGCCTATATTGCTCTTCAAACAGCAACGAACATCACACCAGGTACACCTGGATCAGAAACCTATTGGGCACTTTATAGTAACTAATTGCTTTATTTGTACGAAAGATACACAAAATACAAGTTTTATGGTATAATTTCCTCGTTATAATACAATTCTTAAGGGGAATGATATCGTGAGTTTAAAAACAAAAAAAATCTTAAATCAAGTAGGATCAATCTTCTTTTTCATTGTTGCAGGATTATTGATCCTCTATATTTTGCTTGAACTGTTTTTACCCAACATGACCATCAAGGTCTTCCAATTTAAACCCTATGTCGTTGTCACCGAAAGTATGGAACCTGTCCTCGATGTTGATGATCTCATCATTGTAACCAATCCTAAAGTTGATGAATTAGAAGTAGGCGATATTATCACATTTAGAGCTGATATCGACTACAATGGAACAAAAGAAATTGTCACTCACTATGTGAACTCAATCACTGAAACAAATGGTGAATACACCATTCGAACCAACCGCTATGGCTCAACAGTACCTGATACATGGATTTTATCGGGTGACGATGTCATTGGAGTTTATAGTTTCCGAGTTAAACAGTTAGGTGTTTTCATTAACTTTATTAAGAGCCCCTTTGGTATTGCTGCTATTGCAGTAAACGTTATTGTCATTGGCGCGATCGTTTACATTGTCAAGTCTGGTAAAAAAGAAGGCAAGCAGGAGAATAAACCCGAAGCCTAGGACGTGATATGATTGAATGATTTAATGACAACTGAAGAACTCGTTAAAGCTTTGCATCTCCAAGCGAGTAAACCGATACAAGAAGAAACACACAAGCGTGTAAAAAAAGACCGTGCCCGTATTAAAAAAGTAGGTCGCATCGCATATTTTGTTGTTTTAGGTATCATGGCCCTATGGACACTCTATGCAATTATACCTATGGTTGTTAAAGATCGAGCTGTTAATCTTCTAGGAAGATCAACAATGCTCGTTATCCCAAACGACCAAGAGTTAGACCAAGAGTTAAATTCTGATGTGGTTCACATCACGAAATTTTCTTTTGATGACATTGATGTTGGTGATCGCATCATCATCTATGGTAAATTTGGTACCGATTTATATTGGATGGAAGAAATTGTTGCTAAAGATGATATCAATCGCACGATTGATACAACCTTTGGATATTTTATTAGAAATACGTATGATGAAGATCATGTGGTTGCAACCTTTGATCATCATGCAAATCTTTTCGTAACCATACTATATGTCGCAACCACCCCTCGAGGGTTTGCATCCATGTTATTTATTGAAGCATTAGCACTAAGTGTTATTTATTACTACTTTGTGAGAAATCCGAAAGAAAAAAAGTGAACCTTTTCAGAGAAAAAGGTTCTTTTGTTAGGTGAACCATGACTAAAAATTTATTTAAAAAAATTGGATCCATCATCTTCTATACAGTTGCAGCAATTTTAACCATGTTCATTTTTCTTGAACTGTTCATGCCATCAAAAACGATCACGGTATTAGGATTCAAAGGTTATGTTGTTGTGTCGCCTTCGATGGAACCCTATATCAATGTCAACGATATCATTATCGTTACACGACTTGATGAAGAGGATTTAGAAGTTGGTCAAGTAATCACCTTTTACACCTACTTACCTACAACAGAGGAGGATAGTTTAGGGAATACGATTTATCAAAAGAATACGGTGACACACTATTTAGCTGACTTTTATGAAGAAAACGGCAACATCATCTTAAAAACAAAAGATTACAACAAATATCATAATGGTGGAAGTTTTGATACATGGTACGATGCATCAGGTGATGTAACAGATGTGACAACAGATGATTTAGTAGGTAAAGTAGCCTTTAAGGTTCCGCTCATTGGGATAATTATCACATTTGCATTTGTTGTCGTTAGAAATCCTATTTTCTTAGGACTCATCTTACTTAATATTTGTATTGTTGTTGTACTCATCATGTATATCAAAAAGTCTAAGGAGACAAAAAATGACGTGGGACGACCTGATTCAAAGTGAACTCAATAAACCTTATTTTCAACAACTCATTCATTTTTTAAAGGAAGAAGATGTTAAGCACCATGTCTTACCTCCCAAAGAAAAAAGATTGGCTTGTTTTAAACTGACACCTTATGAAGATGTTAAAGCAGTGATTATTGGACAAGATCCTTATCATAATATTGGTCAAGCACATGGTTTATCGTTCAGCGTTGAACAAGGTGATTTTCCACCCTCACTTAAAAACATCTATCAAGAATTTGTGGATGATTTAAAACTTCCATATCCTAAGACAGGTAATTTAACATTATGGGCAAAACAAGGCGTTTTATTACTCAATACGGTTTTAACAGTCGTTCTTCATCAACCGATGAGTCATCAAAAAAAAGGATGGGAAAGCTTTACACTTGAAGTTGTTAAACAATTAAACACTAAAGAACAACCAATCGTCTTCATTTTATGGGGTGCACATGCACAGTCTTTTATTCCTTATATTGATCAACAAAAGCATTTGATTATCAAAGCTCCTCACCCCTCTCCACTATCAGCTCATCGCGGTTTTTTTGGATCCAAACCATTTACCAAAACCAATCATTTTTTAATCAGTAATGGTATATCACCCATCGATTGGAAACTATAAGGCGAAAGCCTTTTTCTTTTTTACATACTTTTTTAATCTTTTTTAGTATAATGGGATTACAGAGTAATTAGAAAGCGTTAAGTGTCTAACCATGGGATGTCGGGTTAGAACGAACACATGTGTGGCGGTTTTCTAATGCGTCCGCTGTATTTATATGGTGGGCCCCTGAATATAGGAGGTCTTTTTTCATGAAGAATAACACACAGATTCAAAAGCTTGTTTTAGCCGCTTCACTGACCGCTGTCAGTGTGGTCATTGATGCATTTTTCCGCATCATTTTAAATATTCAAGGATTTGGCTTACCTTTTTATGCGATTCCCCTCATCATTGGTGGCATTGTTTTAGGTCCACTTTATGCAGGAATCATGGGTTTCGTTGGTGATGCGATTGGTATCTTTATGACTGGTGGTGCCTACATGCCTTTCTTTGTTATCGCAGCTATTTTATGGGGTGTCATCCCTGGGCTTCTATTACATAAGAAATTCAGCCTGTTCAGATTAGCTTGGGTTGTCGTACTTACCTATCTACTAGCAAGTACAGCTAATACGGTTGCTATGTTAATATATTGGCCAAGGGAAATTACAGTTGCATGGTTTGTGCTCAGAATGACACTCATTCCATTCAATAGTATCATCATCTTTATCTTGGTTAAAGATACCCATAAGAAGCTCATTCCTTTCTTTGAAAGGTATTCAACATTAAAAGAAAAAGTTAAGGCGTCTTGATACGCTTTTTCTTTAGGAAAAATAGTCTCTTTTATGTTATGATGAATATGGTGATGACATGGTAAAAATTATTGGCGCGGGATTAGCTGGCAGTGAAGCTGCATGGTATCTCGCCAATCAAAATATTGACGTAACACTTTATGAAATGAGACCTAAAAAAATGACTCCTGCACATCAAACAGGTCATTTTGCAGAACTTGTTTGTTCGAACTCATTAAGATCAAATGATATCGAAGTTGCTGTAGGTTTACTCAAAGAAGAAATGAGAAGCTTTGGTTCACTAATTATGGAAGCAGCAACCTATGCAGAGGTTCCAGCGGGATCAAGTTTAGCTGTGGATCGCAATCTTTTTTCAGCATATATTGAAGATAAATTGAAAGCACATCCTAGAATAACTATCGTATATGATGAAGTCACAGAATTAAATCCTGACGAACCCACATTGGTTTGTGCTGGTCCATTAGCATCAGATCATTTAACAGCACATATACAATCCTTATTTCATATGGATCATTTACACTTTTTTGATGCGATAGCACCGATTATCGATGCTAAAACCATTAATATGGATATTGCTTATTTAAAGAGTCGCTATGATAAAGGTGAAGCAGCATACATCAATTGCCCGATGACAGAAGATGAATATAATCAATTCTATGATGCGGTAATTAACGCTAAAAAAGTTGAAATCAAAGGATTTGAGCACAACGTCTTTGAAGGCTGTATGCCGTTTGAAGAAATGGCAGAACGAGGAAAAGAAACCTTACTATATGGACCGATGAAACCCGTTGGTTTAGCTAAAGAGGGCGAGAAAAGACCTTATGCAGTGGTTCAACTCAGACAGGATGATGCATCGAAATCGATGTATAACATCGTTGGTTTCCAAACACATTTGACATGGGATGAACAAAAGAAAGTGATTCGTATGATTCCTGGTTTAGAAAAAGCAGAAATCTTACGTTATGGTGTGATGCACCGAAATACATATTTAGAATCACCTAAGATTCTGAATGCAGGTTATCAATCTAAAACCTATCCTAATCTCTTCTTTGCTGGTCAAATCAGTGGTGTTGAAGGGTATGTAGAAAGTGCAGCATCTGGTTTAAATGCTGCCATACAAATGACACTATGGCTCAAAGAGCATACGATTAAGCCACTACCACAAGAAACCATGATGGGAGCTATGGCGTACTATATCTCACAAGAAAACACATCATTTGTCCCCATGAATGCGAATTGGGGACTCATGCCAGCACTTCCCTTTAAACACAAGAAAAAATCACGAAAAGCACATTACGCTGAACGTGCATTAGAGGCATTAAAAACATATATGGAGGCTTAAGATTGAATCTTTTTGAGCAGTTCAAAAACTACCTCGAGGTAGAAAAAAACTATGCTACAAATACGGTTTTGAATTACCTTCGTGATGTGAAGGATTTTTCTGTTTTTATTCAAAGAGAAGAACTCGCTTCTGATGTCTTAGGTGTCAGAAGAGAACGTTTGGCAAGACATTACTTAAGCCATTTAGAATCAGAAGGGTTTGCTCGTAAATCCATTGCACGAAAAATCTCATCACTACGCGTTTTTTACAACTATTTATTAGCACAAAAAAAGATTGATATCAATGTCTTTGAGACACTAGAAACACCAAAAATACCAAAGAAATTACCACGCATTATTCAAGATGAAGAAATCGATCACTTATTTAAATCGATCGACAGATTAAAACCTTTAGGATTTAGAAATTATGTGATCATCGACCTACTATTTAGTTGTGGTTTAAGAGCGAGTGAACTCGTTAATATGTCCATCAGGGACATTCAGCTAGATCGTGAACAAATATTGATTCATGGAAAAGGTTCTAAAGATCGTTATGTCCCTCTTCATCATAAACTGATTGAAGATCTCAAACACTACCTAACGTACACAAGGCCTATCCTATTATCGAAAGGCAATGATTCTCGCGAGCAACGTGTATTTATTAACTACAAGGGAACTGCTTTAACCGTTAGAGGACTTCAATTGATTATAAAACACGTCATTAAGGATGCTGGAGAGACATATCAACTCCATCCTCATATGTTAAGACATGCATTTGCCACAACGTTACTTAATCACGGTGCGGATCTCAGAGTCGTTCAGGAATTATTAGGACATGAACATTTAAAAAGTACACAAATCTATACGCATGTTTCAACCGAATCGATGAAAGAAGCTTATAAAAATACACATCCACGCATGGTAAAAAAACATGAATAATCAGATCATCTATGAAGATCAGCTTAAACTTTCTGATGTTCAAAAGTACCGCGAAACGGTACGAGCGATTGTGATGAATCAATCACATCAAGTTATGATGATCTATTCAAACAAGTTCAAAGATTATACATTTGCCGGTGGCGGCATCAAGCAAAATGAAACACATGAAGATGCACTCAAAAGAGAACTGTTAGAAGAAATTGGTGCTACCCATATTGAGATTATCTCTTACATCACATCGATTGATGAAATCAAGTATGGATTATATGATGGCACCACCGTGTATCAACAAAGATCACATTATTATGCAGTCAAGATACACACGTTTGGCAAAACAGAACTTAACCTTCGTGAATCATGGCATGGTATTCAACCTGCTTGGATCGGTATGGATGATGCCATAATTCATAACCAAAGCGTCATGAATGACATAAACCATCAACAAACAGGATTGAAAACAGTTTTAAAAAGAGAAGAAATCATCTTGAAAACATTAAAGGAGAAAACGATGCGCAAATTTGAAATTATTGAACGTTATGCTAACCAAAATCCCATCTTACCATCACGAGCAACTGAAGGATCTGCGGGTTATGATTTATCATCACTCGAAGATGTAACAATTGAACCCAAACAAATTAAACTGATCCCAACAGGTCTCAAAGTCTTTATGCCTAAAGATGAAGCACTCTTTGTATTTCCACGCTCATCATTAGCGATTAAAAAAGGATTGATGATGTCAAACTCTGTCGGTATTATTGACGCTGACTACTACGGCAATAAAGATAATGATGGTCATATCATGGTCCCCCTTATGAACATTAAAGATGAGGTGGTTACGATCATGAAGGGTGAACGTATCGCACAAGGTGTCTTTATGCCTTATCTTAAAACATCAGACGATGAAGTTAAATCACAAAAAAGACAAGGTGGCTTTGGTAGTAGTGGGCACTAAAAAGCATCAAAAAGCATGAAATTGTCCATTTTCAAACCGTATTATCTTGCAAATGGCATGTAAATATGTTATATTTAATAAGGCTATGAAAATAAGCATGCATCATGTTTGGTTCACCAAGTGCCTTCGGGTGGTGGATACATAGTGATGCAGAAGAACAAACGAAAAGGAGAAATTAACATGGCAGTCGTTTCAATGAAACAATTATTGGAATCAGGCGTACATTTTGGAC
>CAZETB010000018.1:0-32509 GCA_964514865.1 uncultured Mariniplasma sp.
GATCATCATCGTCCAATAAGCTTTCGTTTTATCTGCAATCCATCCAGTGACTAAACGGAGTGCTTGTCCGATGAATTCACCTAGACCTGCAGCAAAACTGATGACAAGTGCTGATGCACCAATTAATCCAAGATATGAGCCATAAATACTGCGTGCTCCTTCATGCGTGAAGTCAGAAAAAAAAGAAATAATACCGAGCAGCAGTATAAACACCAATGCTTTTTTCTTCATATCCTTCATCATAACACCTCTTTTACTTTCTATTATATATGATGAAGACTTAAGATGGATTAAAATCCTCTTTTTCATATGTTTATAAAATGTTATAATGGGTTTAGTGAAAATGAGGGCATATCATGTACAACTACACATTAGGATTCATTAAATATCAAGATCATATCCTCATGCTTAACCGAGCTAAACAACCCTGGATGGGATGTTGGAATGGTTTAGGTGGCAAAATCAAGAAGGGTGAAGACCCTCTGTTTTCAATGCATCGTGAACTTGAAGAAGAAACGGGCATGACGATTGATGTAGCATCTATTCAATCTTGTGGGTACTTGACGTGGAATAGTTTTGATGCAAACGGTCAAGGTCTATACCTCTTTCTCATCGAAGTTGATGAGACATTTATCATCAAGACGCCACTAGAAACCGATGAAGGTATCTTGGATTGGAAAAAGATTGATTGGATTGTTGATCCTGATAACTTAGGGGTTGCACATAATATTCATCACTTTTTACCCGTGATGTTATCATCTCATGACAGTTATCATTATCACTGTACATTTGAAGGTAATACGTTGATATCTGTTACAAAGGAGATCATTTTATGATTTTTATTTATATTGGATTACCTGTATTAGTTGTTTTTCTAATCATTTACTCAGCACAAAATATTCATGATAAAAAACGTAGTGAACAGGTTAAACTTGAAACTAAAAAACTCTTTGAAACCTATGGGTCGCTTCATCATGAACATCATCATGAGATTTTAGAAATCAACGAGCAAAAATTTCAAATTCTTTACTACATGGTACCTCAAAACGCTGAACTTACCATCAACAGTAAAATTATATGGGAAGTCAGAACTGCAAGTAAATCCATGTTGATCAATCAAAAACATTTCTTATCATCAAACTATCCAAAGATTGTCATTGTTTATCCAACTGAGATGAAAATGAAGCGATACATCAATGAAAACGAAATGGAATTTATTACTTATAAACGTATGTTTTATAACATGTATGTTATTAAACCTTCAGAATTAGAAGACTTACTAAAGGAGCTATCTCATGCGTAAGCTGATCGTCTTATCACTCATCTTCATGTTGATGATTTCGTTATCATCGTGTCAATCCAATGAGATCGTCTATACCGATGATGATCCTTTTGTGATTGAAATGAAGGGAGAAAGTTTAAAAGTACTTCAACTGACTGACCTTCATCTCACTTATGGTAATGATTATCGTGACCGTCAAACATTTGATTTAATCAAAGAACTTAATGATCAAGATGATTATGATTTAATCGTGATCTCAGGTGACATGGCGATGTCTCCAGGAGGACCTAGATTATTTTCAAAACTGATTGATGTGATGGAAAGTTTAGAAACGCCTTGGACGTTTATTTTTGGTAATCACGAAACAGATTTTAATACGTACCAAGATTACTTAAAACGAATTCCAAATGATACCGAATATCTATATTTTAAAGTTGGACCTGAACTAGAAAGTGGTGGCGTTGGAAATTTCCATATCACCATGACCAAAGATGGTATCCCCTTTTATCGTATTTATTTACTTGATTCAAAAACTGAAAGAGAGAACTACACTGAAGAAGAAGGCGAATATGATTATTTATCGCTCGATCAAGTTGCTTGGTATGAAGAACATGTGAGTCAAGATACCGTCAGATCGATGATATTCATGCATATCCCTTTAAGACAATACATTGAAGCAGATAACTATGATGGTTATTTCTTAGAAGATAAGGTTTATGCTCAAGGTGTTGACACCGGCTTCTTTGATATGATGGCACAGTATGCAAAAACAGATGCTGTTTTTGTTGGACATGACCATTTAAATGATTTCATCTTTTATAAAGATGGTATCATGTTAGCCTATGGAAGAGCTACTGGCCTTAATGGCTATGGGTACCTTGAAAAAGGTGGTAGACATATTGAGGTGAAGACCAATGGTGACTTATTCACGATGGCCATCACAGGAAGTGAGGATTAGTCATGCATAGAAGAGCACGCACATATGTGTTTTTATCATCCTATACATGGGCAACCATCGGTTTGTTTATCACAGGATCTTTATGGTTTTATCTTTTAACCTTAGCTGCATTTATCTATCTATTGATAGGTGGCAAATTAGGAGGTAAAAAACATGTTTGAAATCATGATTGCAACCTTCTATTATGCCTTTTATATCGGCATCGCAGGTATCTTTGTTTTAATGGGTTTTAGATTATATGTTGCTATAAATAAGAAGTTTAATGTCAAAGATCTTCTTTTGATTGTCTTATTACCAGGTTCTATCGGCCTGTCACTTAAGACAAACCATGATTATCCGTTTAAAAAGCTTTATCATGGGTTATCTATCTTCTTTTTTACCCTGATGATCATTGGATCAATCTTTTTACTTTATATGCGTTTGGAGTTAGATATCATATGATATACAAGGTCATCAAGAAACAGAATAATTCTTCCATGTGCTTTGTGTGTGGTATGGACAATGAAGCGAGTTTAAGAACGAAGTATTATGAGTTAGAACATGATCTGATTTTGGGTCTGTTTCAAGGTAATCTTTTACATCAAAGTTATCCTAAAAGAATGCATGGTGGCATTATCACAGCACTTTTAGATGAAACAATTGGTCGTGCGATTCAAATCCAGGAACCGGAAACCTTTGGTGTTACTGTTGAATTAACGATGAAGTATCTGAAACCTGTACCTCTCGATGAAACACTTTATTGTGTTGGACAAATCATTGAGAAGAAACGCGTTTTATTTTATGGACAAGGTTATATCTGCACACCTCAAGGTGAGATATTAGCAACCTGTCAGGCGAAGTATATGAAAAAGGATGTTACTCAAATTGTAGCAGACCAACCATTTATAGAGGAGCAATGGATCTATGTGGCTGATGATGTCAGCCCAGAGTTCTTTGAATTACCACAATGAGTTTATGTGAAGTAGAAAATATAAGTTTTAGTTATAGCGGGGAAAACCTATATGATGGCGCAAGTATGCGTCTTTTTGAGGGTGAACACGCGTGTTTAATTGGTCCCAATGGGACAGGTAAGTCAACATTGTTGAAATTGTTAGACAAACAATTATCACCCGATCGAGGGAAAATTACATGGGTGAACGGGAAAACCGTAGGGTATCTCGATCAATACGCTAAAATCAATCCAGAACTAAGTGTAAAATCATATTTATATGACGTCTTTTTAGATTTGTTTGAAAAAGAAAAAGAAATGGAACGTCTCTATGAGAAGGTTTCAACAGCTGATGAAGAAGAACATGAAAGACTTTTATTATGGGCTTCAGCTCTTGGTGAACAACTGATAGAAGCGGACTTTTATGCCATTAAATCAAAGATTGGTAACGTGATTCATGGACTTGGTCTGACCATGGATATTTTGGATGAACCGATCAAACATTTATCAGGTGGTATGCGAGCTAAAATCATTTTAGGAAAGCTTTTATTGGGCGATGCAGATGTACTATTGCTTGATGAACCCACGAACTTCTTAGATGTTAAACATATTGAATGGCTAGCAAGATTTTTACAGAGTTACCCAAAAGCATTTATTGTAGTTTCACATCATGAAGAGTTCGTTTCTGAGATTGCTAATACGATATTTGCTTTAGAAAGTGGTCAGATCACAAGGTACAAAGGTGATTATGCCTTTTACTTAAAAGAAAAAGAACTTCGTTACGAACAGCAGAAAAAAGCATTTATCACACAACAGAAGTTCATTCAAAAAACAGAAGAGTTTATTCAAAAGAATATCGTTCGTGCAAAAACAACCAAACGAGCACAGTCTAGACGAAAGATGTTAGAAAAAGTTGTAAGAATTACGCAACCACATCAGTCAAAAACGTATCACTTTCATTTCCCTATGGCATCAGCAACCGGTAAAGATGTCTTATTGACAACCGATTTAGAAATCGGTTATGATGAACCACTCTTAGAACCACTCAATGTTGCTATTTTGAAACAGGATAAAGTTGCTATCACAGGTAAAAATGGTATTGGTAAATCTACATTTATCAAAACCATCTTAGATATCATCCCTAAATTAGGTGGTGATGTCAAATGGATTGATACAGCTAAGATTGCTTATTTTGAACAAGACAGCGTCTTTGAGCCTAACATCACACCATTTCAAATCGTTCATCATCGCTATCCATACTTTACAAAAAAAGATGTGATGAGCTTGTTGGGGAATCACGGTATCGATTATGACATGGCTAATCGTGATGTAAATAGTTTATCAGGTGGTGAACAGACTAAAGTTAGATTAGCTTTATTAAGACACCAAAAAGGTAACGTCCTCATCCTAGATGAACCAACCAATCATTTAGACGTAGCAGCAAAAGAAGCTCTTAAGGATGCACTTATTGAATATCAAGGTACACTCATCTTAGTATCACATGAAAAAGAATTTTATCAAGATATTTGTGACTATGAAATCACACTCTATGAGAATGAATAAACCGCGATGATTCGCGGTTTATTGTTCGTTAAATGAGATTGTTATTTGTGTTGAAACATCATGTGTTGTTTGTACACAAATATAGTATGTGCCAGGTTCCAATTCATATGGACTACCATCATAAAGGCCAATTTGTCTTGTTAAATCATTGGCATTATAGTAAGAATAGACAGTATGAAGTGTTTCATTGGTTTCGAAAGTAAGTGTTTTGGTTTCAGTCAAAATCAATTTAAACCAGTCGAAATCATATTGATATTGTCCAAGTACTGCAACATCTTGATTGATAGGTAGTACTGCAGCCTGTTCACTTAATCCATTGGGATGATCATCTAAAGTAAATGGTGTATCTGATGTGAAATCTATATCATAGTTACCATATGAGAATTCATAAATGAGTTTAGCATTACGGTAATGATCTTGTGGGTTTGATTGTAAAGGGAACTTTAAAGTCAAGTAATCTTTGATATCAATGCTGATACGGCTAAAGCTATTAGGATTGCCATCGGACATGGTCACTGTGATATCAAAAATAACGCTAGATAAATCGACATCAGTTACCTCATCTAATTCCAAGTTCATCCACTCATCAATCATATATAGGATAAATGGATTTCTATTGAGCATCTCATCATAGGTGTATGAAAGAGTAGCTACATTATCAATGATTGTGAATTTATCAAAGGTCGTTGATCTGAGAAGACCAAATGCGATATGATCAAAATCAACAAATCTTCGTTGAACAGGATCGAGTTCGTCACCTTTGACAAATGTTGATCCCTGTTTGTAGATGTTATAGGCTTTATCATCTATGATAGCTACTCGAGAGTGAATATCGCCTTCAGCATTTACAAAATGTGCCTCTAAGAATGAATCACCAAATAATACATTATAACGATGCATGGTATAAAAACTATGGTAATCAGCATCGACTTCAATCATGGTATGAACTAAGTATCGATCCAAATTGTAAATATACTCAAAACCTTCATTAATCATGGCTGGTATACTATAGGTCGCTGTGGTTGGATCATCTGTTTGATCGATTGGCTCTTCTTTATCCTGACAAGCAAAAAAAGTCAGCATCAAGCTAGTTGCAATGATGATATAGAATATTTTTTTCATGTACAGCATGGTAATCCCCCTTGTTTTTTAATACTTATATTATATCATTTTTATAAAAAAAGACGCATATGCGTCAATTTTCATGTTTGATGGTATCATCAAAGTTATCAATTTCTTCAACTAAAACATCATAAACTTCGGATTCTTTAATCTTTTTAATGATTTGCCCGTGTCTGAATAGAATGGCTTCACCCTTACCACCGGCTATTCCGATATCAGCATGCTTTGCTTCACCAGGACCGTTCACTGCACATCCCATGATGGCAACATTGATCGTCTTGTTAACTTTAAGTAAGTATTGTTCAATGCGCTTAGCGATATCAATCATATCGTATTGGATGCGTCCACAGGTTGGACAACTGATCAAGTTAGGTACTTTATCTTTCAATCCTAAATTCTTTAAAATCTCTTTTGCTGCTTGAATCTCTAAGATAGGATTATCAGTTAATGAAACACGAATGGTATTACCAATACCTTCAGCAAGTAAGATACCGATGCCCATCGCACTTTTAATCGCGCCACTAAATGCAGTGCCTGCTTCTGTAACGCCTAAATGTAAAGGATATGGGAAGGTTTTAGCAGCTAAACGGTATGCTTCAATCATTAGATTCATGTCAGTTGCTTTTAGAGATAAGACAATATCATAAAAACCCATTGACTCTAAAATCTCGACATGGTGCTTAGCGGTTTCTACCATGTTTTCAGCAGTAGGTGCCATTCGATTGGGTAGTGAACCACTGTTTACACCGATACGAATGGGAATGTTTTTTTCTCTGCAGGCTTCAACAACTTCCATGACGTGTTCACGCTTCGGGATGTTACCTGGATTTAATCTGATCTTATCCACACCTTGACGAATGGCTTCAAGTGCTAAACGATAATCAAAATGAATATCTGCAACTAGAGGAATCGTAATTTGTTTTTTAATCTCTCCGAGTGCTTTCGCATCGACCATATCTAAAACAGCAACTCTCACAATCTCACAACCAGCTTCAGTTAACTGCTTGATCTGTTTGACGGTTGCTTCAACATCTTTAGTATATGTATTGGTCATACTTTGAATATAAACTTTTGTATTTCCGCCTAAAGCGTAAGGTCCTACCTTAACTTGACGGCTTTGTTCACGTTGTGTCATCTTTATCACCTATGCTTATTATACGTTAAAAGAGGTCAAAGATGAAGGCGAAATGCTTATAACATCACACAGAAAAACATCAAATAAAAATTAAATCATAAAACGATTGAAAAAGAAACTTTGATTTGTTATAATGTTAACGTATGTTTGGAGGAATATTATGCGCGACTTAGTCAAATTAGTATGTACCGAATGCGGCGAAGAAAACTACCATACAAATAAGAATAAAAAAGCTCATCCAGAGCGCATGGAAGTTAAAAAGTATTGCCCGCGTGAAAGAAAGTACACAATTCACAAGGAAAAGAAATAAGCTATTCTTGGAATAGTTTTTTTTCTATCATAAAACCATGATTCAGCTAAAAGGTACTGAAGATTTATCACATGTTTATCTGCTTTGTCGTTTTGATACATGCGTCTTAATTGATCCATCACACAGTTATGATGAGATCATACACCATATGGGTGAAAAGACTTTAGCAGGTATTCTTTTAACGCATGCTCATTCAGATCATGTCGATTTAATTGGATCTTTTGATGTGCCTATTTATATGCATCAAGATGATGCACATCTTTTATTTGAAGATCAATATAATGGTTATCATCCTAAAACACATCCTTATAAGCGGAAGAATCTTGATCTTAGATATGTCAGCGAAGGTGATAAAATTCAGTTAGCAGATCATACGATCGACGTGTTCTACACACCGGGTCATACCAAGGGTGGGTTATCCTTTTTATATGAAGGGAAGCTTTTTACAGGTGACACCTTGTTTAAAGAATCCGTGGGGCGTCATGACTTATATTCAGGGAATTTAGCTGAACTTAGACGAAGTGTCCTAAAATTATTAGCTTTGCCCAGTCAAATCAAGATCTATCCAGGTCATGATGATGTTACAACTATTCGTTATGAACAGAAAAATAACCCCTTTTATGTGAAGTGGATGAAACAAAAAGTTAAATAAGACACACTGTGTCTTTTATTTTTTTACACAAAATAGCACATAATACTTGACAGTGCCAATATGATTTTGTACAATAGAGTTGGCACAAACGAAGAACGAGTGCTAATGAGGTGGATACATGATCACAAGTCGTCAAAAATTAATCTTGAAGGCCATCATTGAGGCCTATGTAAAAGATGCACAACCTGTTGGATCAAAAACATTAACCAATATGCCTTACCTTAATTTTTCGAGTGCTACACTTCGCTATGATATGGCACAACTCGAAGAGTTAGGTTATCTTGAAAAGACACACACCTCATCAGGTAGAGTACCTTCTGAGAAGGGGTATCGCTACTACGTTGAACATTTGGTTACACGTGATAGTGACGTTCAACTCCAATTCCCATTGATTGATGAAGTCTTCTTAAAGAATAAGTTAGCTAGGGAAGCGGCAGTTGAAGAAGCTATTCACTTATTATCTGAATTAACCAATTATACCGCGATGGCAGTTGGACCATCTGCCAATCAATCGATCATTAAGAAAATTGATTTTATTCCGCTTTCTGATACGGATGCTGTTGTCTTAATTGTGACTGACCAAGGACATGTGCAACATCAAAACATCAGAATTGCTGAAGATATGCAGATGAATGATCTTAAAGAGGTCATTAAGACGCTAGATGATTTACTCAAAAACCGTAAGATTTCAGAAGCAAGTACCGTTTTAGAAGCTGAGTTTGCGAAAACTGAAATTCAATCATTTATGGAATATCAAACGCAACTCATTCATTCATTTATTCAAGCATTCTCAAGATTTGCAGAAGATAATTTCTATTTATCAGGTGTGACCAACGTTTTTGATCAACCGGAATTTAATAACGTGAAGCACATTAAAAACTTTGTTGACATGTTAGACCGAAGGGAACTCGTCAAGTTGATTGGTGACCACGAAGGATTAAATATTAGGTTTGGTAGTGATTTACAGCTTATCCCTATGGAAAACTGCACCATCATTTCAGTGCCTTATCGCATCAGTGAGTTTGAACACGGTACCATCGCTGTTGTTGGACCGACACGTATGGAATATAACAAAGTCATCCCGCTTGTTGAATATATTGCAAGCAATTTAGGAAAACTCTATAAAAAATAGCAAAAGGAAGATAGACATGGACGAAACAAAAGATCAAGCGTTAGAGCAAGAAATCGTGCAAGAAGAGCATGAAGCTTCTAAAAAAGAACGCAAGAATAAACACAAAGAACAGGTTGATGCTTTAGAAAAAGAAATCAACGATCTCAAGGATAAGCTCTTAAGAAATGCAGCAGAACTTGAGAATTTCAAAAAAAGAATGCATCAAGAGCGTATACAAGATAGAAAATACGCCAGCAAAAATCTCATATTAGACCTCTTGAATCCGATTGATCAACTCGATCGCATCGTCAATATGAAGACAGACAATGATTTACTCAAAAATTTCTTAATTGGGTTTAAGATGATCAACGATCAAATCATGAACATCATGCAACAAGATGGTGTAAAAGAAATCGAAGCACTCAACATGAAGTTTGATCCAAAGTATCATCATGCAATAGAAACCATATCAAATCTAGACAAAGAAAACGGCATCGTTATCGAAGTCGTACAAAAAGGATACACCTATAAAGAACAACTACTCAGACCTGCCATGGTCAAAGTAAACGAATGGAGTGAAGAAAATGGCAAAGACAAATAAAATTATTGGTATTGACTTAGGTACAACCAACTCGTGTGTTTCCGTGATGGAAGGTGGCGAAGTTAAAGTTATCGCCAATGCAGAAGGTGGCAGAACAACACCATCTGTCGTATCATTCAAAGGTGAAGAAATCAGTGTCGGTGATGTTGCAAAACGTCAAGCGATCACCAATCCAAACACCGTATCATCCATTAAGCGTCATATGGGTGATATGAATTACCGTGTCGACATTAACGGTAAGAAGTATACACCACAAGAAATCTCTGCAATGATATTGCAAAACTTAAAGAAGACAGCAGAAGATTATTTAGGAGCTACTGTTACACAAGCTGTTATTACTGTTCCAGCATATTTTAATGATGCACAGCGTCAAGCAACTAAAGATGCTGGTAAAATTGCAGGTTTAGATGTTAAACGTATCATCAACGAACCAACAGCTGCAGCATTAGCTTATGGTATTGATAAAACAGAAAAAGAACAAACCGTCTTAGTCTTTGACTTAGGTGGTGGTACATTTGACGTATCCATCCTTCATTTAGCTGATGGTACTTTTGAAGTTATTTCAACATCAGGTGATAATAACCTTGGTGGAGATGACTTTGATGAAGTGATCATGAACTATTTAGTTGATGAATTCAAGAAAGAAAATGGCGTTGACTTATCTAAAGATAAGATGGCTATGCAACGTTTAAAGGATGCTGCTGAAAGAGCTAAAAAAGAACTTTCAGGCGTAACATCAAGTCAAATCTCTTTACCGTTCATCAGCATGGGTGTTGCAGGTCCATTACATTTAGAAAAGACGTTAACACGTGCTAAGTTTAATGAATTAACTGCACATCTTGTTGAACGTTGTGTCGGACCAGTAAGAAGAGCATTAGCTGATGCTAAGATGACACCAAAAGATATTCATCAAGTTTTACTTGTTGGTGGTTCAACACGTACACCAGCAGTTCAAGAAATGGTTAAACGCGAATTAGGTAAAGAACCTAACAAGAGTGTTAACCCAGACGAAGTTGTTGCTATGGGTGCTGCTATTCAAGGTGGTGTCTTAGCAGGTGATGTGAAAGATGTCTTATTATTAGACGTTACACCACTTTCATTAGGTATTGAAACATTAGGTGGTGTATTCACAAAACTTATTGAAAGAAATACAACCATCCCAACATCAAAATCACAAGTCTTCTCAACTGCAGCAGACAATCAACCAGCTGTCGATATTCACGTTCTTCAAGGCGAACGCTCCATGGCAGCTGATAATAAGACATTAGGACGCTTCCAATTAGCTGATATTCCACCAGCTCCACGTGGTATTCCTCAAATTGAAGTAACATTTGATATCGACGCGAACGGTATTGTATCCGTTAAGGCGAAAGATTTAGGTACCAATAAAGAACAAAAGATTACGATTTCAGGATCAGGTTCATTATCGAAAGCTGATATTGAACGTATGGTTAAAGAAGCTGAAGAACAAGCTGAAGCAGATAAGAAGAAGAGAGAAGAAGCAGATTTACATAATGAAGCTTCAAACCTCATTTTCCAAACCAATAAAGCTATTACTGATTTAGGTAATGAAGTCGATGCTGCAACTAAGAGCAAACTTGAATCAGAAATTAAAGATCTTGAAGAAGCCCTTAAGGGTTCAGATATCGATCTTATTAGAAGTAAGAAAGAAACGTTAGAAAAAGACGCTCAAGATGTCGCTGTCAAAGCATATCAAAAGGCACAAGAAAAGCATCAAGCTGAAAACCCACAACAAGAAAATTCATCAGATAAGTCAAATACAGTTGATGCTGAATTCGAAGAAAAATAATCTTATGAGGGGCATTGCCCCTCAATTACATTGGAGTTGATGTTATGGCAGATAAACGCGATTATTATGACGTCTTAGGCGTTACCAAACAAGCAAGTGAGGATGAAATCAAAAAAGCTTATCGTACACTTGCAAAAAAGTACCATCCAGACGTTTCTAAAGAAGCGGATGCAGAAGCCAAATTTAAAGAGGTTCAAGAAGCTTACGACACCCTATCAGACCAACAAAAGCGTGCTGCCTATGATCAATACGGTCACCAAGGTAATCCATTTGGTGGCGCAGGTTCTGGTTTCTCTGGTTTCGGTGATTTTGGAGGTTTCTCAGATATTTTCAGCCAATTCTTTGGCGGTGGTGGTAGATCACAGCGCAGAGAAAACTATAACGGACCACAGCGCGGTGATGACTTAGAAAGAACGATTACCATCGATTTTATGGAAGCTGCACTCGGTACAAAAAAACCGATCAGTATTGAAATCGATGAAGAATGTCACGTTTGCCATGGCACAGGTGCTGAGTCAAGCAAAGATGTTGAAGTGTGCGATCGCTGTCATGGTGATGGTTTCATCAACGTTGAACAGCGCACCATGTTTGGTGCGATGCGTACACAACAAGCATGTCCTAAGTGCGGTGGCGCAGGTAAGATCATTAAGAAACGTTGTAACACATGTAATGGCCGTGGCCATGTTAAAACGACTAAGACAGTGGATGTGAATATCCCTGCAGGTGTTGATAACAACATGTCACTCAAAGTGGCTGGTTATGGCAACGGTGGAACTAAAGGCGGTGGCGCTGGAGATTTATACTTAAACTTTAGAGTTCGCCCTCATAAAGTGTTCAAACGTCAAAATGATGATATTATCCTTGAAGTTCCGATTACCGTCACACAGGCAGTTTTAGGTACCACGATTGATATTCCAACGATCTATGGTGATGTTAATCTCAAGATTCCTGCTGGTATCGAACACGGCACCATCCTAAGGATGCGTGAAAAAGGTATTGCTAATGTGAGATCAAAGCGTAAAGGTGATCAACAAGTTATTGTTGAAATTAAAGTACCAAAGACATTATCCTCACAGGAAAAGAAGCTTTATGAACAATTAGAAAAACTCGAATCCAATGAAAAGGAATCAAGCTGGCAGAAATTTAAAAATATGTTTAAAAATTAAGGAGGTCAATGACCTCCTTTGTTTTATCCTTTTTTAGGTGGTAGTGGGAAAAAGATGGATGTCTTTTTCTCATACGCTTGAAAAGCTTCGTTGTTTTTATATTTCTTTTCAAGGAGTGGTACACCTGATACGAAGAGTAATAAATAGGTAATAAATGATGAACCGATGATACCGATGAGTGCGACCCATGATAAGGTACTCATACTGATGATAAAGATTGCCCACCACATCACAGCTTCACCAAAGTAATTGGGGTGTCTGGTGTATTTCCATAAACCGGTTTGCATGATTTTACCTTTGTTTGCTGGGTTTTCCTTAAACTTTTTAAGTTGTGCATCACCTAAAGCTTCAAAATAGAATCCGATGAACCATAAGAGAACGCCTACACCTAAGATAATCCATCCGAGAAGATCTAAATCCTTATTAATATTTGCTGCAAGTTGAATCGGTAAAGAAACGATAAGCAAGAATGTCATCTGTAACATGAAGACGATGAAATACGCTTTAACATGAACGTTTTTCCCCCATTTTTTTCGCATGTTGACATACCTAAAATCTTCAGGTTTTGACCAGTTTCGTAAACCAATATAGAAGAATAAGCGAAATCCCCATAAGGCAACTAATGCGGTGATGACCATTTGATAAATTGTGTAAGTTCCTGCAACAAAGAGTGATGTTACAGCAACCACGACAAATCCTAATCCCCATGCCATATCAGCTAAACCGTTATTCTTTTTGATTTGAGCAATGATAAATGCGATGTTAAAAAAGACAAAGAGTGATGCAATTGGAATCCAAATCATACGTTTTGTTCCTTTCTAATATAAGCGATAGCAACCGTACCGATACCAGCGTTCATCGCAACCACAGTTGAGATATCCATGATATAACGTGGCTTTATACCAAGTAATTCTGTATAGGTCTTTTCATAGAATTCAGCACGATCAATTGCATTGGCATGAACGATGGCATAGGAATCAATGCCATAGGTTTCATGGATGTTCTTGACATGTTCTAAAATCTTTTTATCTGCGGATTGTGTCGAAAGTGCTTTGGAGAATATGATACCAGCACCTGTTTCATCAATAGAGATAACAGGTTTTAAATGCATCAGTTTAGCGATTGTTCCGCTGACTTTTGTCAGTCGACCAGAACGCATCATATACTTGAGCACTTTAACACTCACTAAGATCTTAGATTGAGTTGTTAAGGCTTCAATCTTCTCTGTTACAGCATCCATCGATAAACCTTGATCAATGAGTTCAGCAGCCTTTAATACAAGAAGACCTTCAGCACCTGAATTTTGTTTACTATTAATTACGCGAATATCACGATCTTTAAACTGTTTAGCAGCTTCATTAAAGGCTTGATAGGTACCACTCATTTTTTCTGAGACAGTAATCACTAAAATATGTTTATAATATGTCGTTAAAAATGAGAAGAAGTTGGTTAATGATTTAACGGTGGGTTGTGCAGATGTTGGATACACTTTGAGTGAATCCATCAGTTCATAAAAACGATTGGATTGAATCGTGACTTTGTCTAGATAATCACTGTCATTCATATGAAGATTAATCGGAATTTGATGAATTTGATAATGGTCGATCAACTCAACAGGTAAATCTGCAATCGAATCTGTAACAATAGCAATCGGATACTTACGATGATTGACTGCTTCAAATTGACGTCTCATGTCGTCCACTTTTTGTTCAGCGATGCGTGCTCGTTCATCTAAATATTTAAATACTTCATCTGGTTGATCCGTATGAATGTGAATTCTAATGGTTTTTTGACTACCAGCAACGACTAACGAATCACCTAATGATGATAGTTTTTCTCTTAAGTCATCAACGTTTAAGTTTTCACCACGAATCAAAGCTTCTGTACAATAACGGAATTGTGAATCTTCTAAATGATCAACATGAATTTCCTCGATAGCTTCATGTTCAACAATTTCGACATCTTCACCCTTAAAGGCTTTGATAAAACCTTCGATAAAATGAACGAAACCTTTAGCACCTGCATCAACAACATGATTATCTTTTAAGACTTGAAGCTTTTCCGGTGTTTTAGCAAGTTCTTCCTTGAGAAACTCGAAAGCTTCTAAAAAGAGATCAATCGCATTGGTGGTTGCTTTCTTAAATTCATTTAAAGCATGTGCCCAAGCACGCATGACAGTGATCATGGTTCCTTCAACAGGTATACTGATGGCATGATAAGCATAATCATAAGCCTTTTGAGATGTTTCGATTAAAGCATCTAGGTCAGGATTGTGATCTTTTAAACCTTCAGCAAATCCACTGATGTAAGATGCGAAAATAATGCCTGAATTTCCCCTTGCACCTACGATGGCAGCATCAACAATCGATTGCAGTGTTTCATCGAGAGTTGCACCTAAACGCGATTTTTCAATAATCGTGAGCATGAGTGATGACAGGTTTGTTCCTGTATCACCATCTGGAACAGGAAAAACATTGATCGCATTCAGTTCATTCTTTTCTGAAATTACATTTTTAGCACCAATGATAAAAGATGTATAAATCAGTTCATTGGTCAGTGTTAATGTAGACATAAAAACCCTCCTTTTACGATAAGAGATTGTTAGTTAAATAGGTTAATGTCGAAATAGAAGCGCCCAGGAATGTTCCCCACGCGAGATCAATTAAAGTAATTTGGATTGGCCAATCCTTAAGTGTAGCCAAGTTGGTTAAGTCATAAGTTGCATACGTGATAAAACCAAAGAATGCACCAAGAGCTAACGCTCTTAACCATTCACCATCATTGACAGCTGGTAAGATAGCAAAGTATACAAGGCCAACGATAAATAAAAGGTAAAAAATAATAGCAGCTGCCCAGTTAACCGAGTCAGACATTAAGTGCCCAATTTGTCGTTGATAAAGATTTTTAGCGATTAAACCTAGCCATATCAAATCAATAACAAGAAAGAATACGAATGCAATACCATAAAGTTTAAAAAACTGTCCCATAGTGATTCCTCCTATACACCCTTATTTTATCATAAACATCATGTAGCCTTATAGCAAATAACACTTTATAAAAGATTTAAACTAAAGTAGTTTCTTATTAATCATCTTAGTTTATGCATCAAAAGGGATATGGTATAATGACAATGAATTCTATTTTTGGGAGGTTTCTATGATTTTAATTAGACATCATAACGAAGGACAATTAAAACCGTATTTTTATTTTGCACTTGAAGAATATGTGCTAACGCATCTTTTAAAAGATGATGAAACATATTTTTTTACATGGGAAATTCATGGCGTTGTCATCGGGAAAAATCAAGTGATTGAAAATGAGGTTAATTTAGCCTTTCTCAAGGAACATAACATCGATGTTTATCGTCGCCCTACAGGTGGAGGATGTGTTTATGCTGATCATAGAAACACCATGTTTTCAATTATTACCAAACGCACCAACAAAGAGTTTACATTTAAGACATATTTATCTAAAATCATTGACTCAATGAAGTTACTAAATATCAATATTGAGTTTAGTGGTAGAAATGATCTTTTATTTGAAGGTAAGAAAATTTCAGGTAATGCTTTCTTGCAAAATAAATATGGGATGCTCATGCATGGCACATTCTTATATGACTGTGATTTAGAAACAATGGTACGTGCGATTACACCAAGTGATGAAAAATTAGTTTCTAAAGGCATTGAATCCGTGAGATCGCGCGTCACGAATTTAAAACCTTATTTAAACGGTTTATCACAAGAACAACTGATCAAACACTTTGAAAACACGTTGACATACCAAACTTATGAACTTTCTGATGATGAAGTCAAGATCATTAAAGAGATGGCTAAAAAGTATGAGACAAAAGATTGGATTTATAAGAAACAGCCTCTTTATACCAAAATCTTAAAGAAGAGATTGCCTGGTGGACTTTTCGAAATCAAACTCGATCTTCATGAGGGTATCATCAAGCATTTTGCGATTCAAGGTGACTTCTTTGACACTCAAAATCTAACAACTTTTGAAAAACAGTTTATTGATCAACCATATGAAAAACGTGTGATTGATGACATATTTACAAAAGACCCTATTGAAAATTACATTTTAGATGCTAAATCAGATGATGTTATAGCGCTGCTTTATGAAGGTATTTTAGGAGAATAACTCAATTTATCCTTATTATCGGTAAAAGTATGGGAAAAGTTGACACCATTTTTAATAATTCGTTATAATAGTTATAGAAGGCGAAAGGTGGTTTAATTATGAGTGATAAGAAGAAGAAAGAACAATCTGTTGAAACTGAAGTCTTTGCAGAAGATGAATTAGCACGTGATGAACAACCCGAAGCAAAAGCTAAAAAGAAAGAAAAGAAATCAAAAAAAGCTGATATTGTTTCTGAAGATGAAATGATTGTTGTCAAGGAACCCAAAAAAGAAAAGAAAGCTAAAAACGTTAAAAACCGTGCGAAATATACGTCTAAATATTTTAAGAAGTTCCAGGGACGTTCACATGGTTCATATGATGAAATGATTGCAAAGGATTATGAGAACTTTATTCAAAGAGCTCATGAGCTTTCAAGTATTTCTGAACAAGATTATCATAAGAAAATCATGATTACTGTACCCGATGCATTTGACCCAGGTAGCAAAGTTAATTATCGTTTAGATAAACGTCAAGACGGTACTTATACACTGCTTTATGACCAAGCACTCGTTACAGTTTTATTCTTCGGTGATGATTCATTATTCTATCACCAAGCTAATGTCGATCACCGTAATGGTTACATCGCATTTGACATCTCTGGTGAATTTAATTATTTCGATGTTGTTCATATTGAAACAGCACTTAAATATGATCGCCCCATTCGTCCTAAATATGTCACATTGGATGTTGAATTAGGTTTAAGTGATGGCACCATCATTCCTTTCCACTTGCGTAATCACCGCATGTATGAAGAGTATGATTTTGATGGTACATTAACCAAGCAAGAACAAGTCTTTTTAGACACACTCAAACAAAAAATCCGTGAAAGTCGTCAAGTTTAAAGACGAATCATATCATTCATAAATCATCATCAATTTTCATTGACTTTTAGGTCATTATTTTGTATAATACTTTCGTTGAGGTGATATCATGACGTTTACTATCCACGAGCTTAAAGAACTCCAAACGCTCGAATTCTCGTATGATTTTTCAAATCATCTCAAAAAGATACCTGATATGCTTGCTATTGAACCAGCAAACGTCATCTGCAAGAACACATGGCTCGAAGGTGAACTCATCATGGATATCCATATCGATGTCAATATGATGCTAGCCTGTGCAATTACATTAAAACCGGTACCTTATGAGATGCATTTTGATGCAGAAATCATCTTTGGGGATTCGGAGGATTGTGATTACAAGCTGACTGATCCCTTGGAATTAACCGATATTTTATTCGGTTACATCGTATCAGAAAAACCTTATACCATCTATCATCCAGATGCTGATCAAACCTCTTTTGAAAAAGAGAGAAGTCCACATCCCGCATTTGCAGATTTAGATAAGACTTTCAAAAAATAGGAGGTGAACAGATGGCTGTTCCATTTCGTAGAACGGGTAAAACTGCTAAGAGAAAAAGAAGAACTCACTTCAAATTAACCGCTCCAGCATTAGTTGTTTGCCCACAGACTGGTGAATTCACATTACCACACCGTGTTACACCAAACAGTGGTTATTACAAAGGACAACAAGTTTTAACCAAGAAAGAATCCAAGAAGGATTAAGGAAGGGTGCCTAAGGCACCTTTTTCTTTCATTGATTGACAAGTTGAAATAATTCATAGATAATGAAGATGTTGAGGTAACTATGAAACATATAACCGTATTATTAGAAGAAGCAGTTTCTTATTTAAATATTAAACCTGATGGCATTTATGTAGATGGCACGTTAGGTGGTGCAGGTCATAGTAAACGAATCCTAAAAGAGATTAAGGATGGTTTTTTATATGCATTCGATCAGGATCAATTTGCTATTGATTATGCCAAACAAGTTTTACAAGGTGAAACTCGTGTTGAGATTATTAAATCGAACTTTAGATTTATCAAAGATGAACTTCAAAAACGAGGTGTTGATAAGATTGATGGGTTACTCCTCGATTTAGGATTATCATCTTTTCAAATCGATGATGAGTCTAGGGGATTTACCTATCTTAAGGATACACGTTTAGACATGCGTATGGATCAAAACCAAACATTGACTGCTGAACATATCTTAAATACCTATGGTCTAGATGAACTTGCTAAAATTCTTTATGTCTATGGCGAAGAGAAAAACAGTTATAAGATTGCAAGACGCATCATCGAAAAAAGACCGCTTAAGACAACGATGGATTTAGTCCATATCTGTGATCAAATTAACTATAAAGAAAAAGGGCATAGTTCGAAACGCGTATTTCAAGCACTTCGCATTGCAGTCAACGACGAACTAACCGTTTTAGAAGATGTTTTAAAAGATGCTGTTGATTTGTTAAAACCTGATGGTAGACTTGTCGTCATCACGTTTCACTCACTTGAAGACCGCATTGTAAAGCATTTTTTCAGATCCGAATCAGAGTTGGATCCTACCTTGAAAAAACTTCCAATCGCCTTAGATGAAACGATTAAAACAGAAGTCATCACACGTAAACCTATCTATCCAACTGAGGAGGAAATGTTAGCTAACTCACGCAGTAAATCTGCAAAACTTCGTGTCTTAAGGAGAAAATAACCATGAGAATTGCAGTCATTGCACATGATAAGAAAAAACCAGAACTTCTAGATTTTGTGAAAGAACATCTTCTAATCTTTAAAGAACATGATCTATATGCAACAGGAACAACCGGTTCACTCATCATTCAAGAAACCGGACTCAAAGTCATGTTAAAAAAATCAGGTCCTTTAGGTGGTGACCAAGAAATTGGTTCGATGGTCGCAAATGGAAAGATCGATATGATTTTCTTTTTCCGTGATCCGCTTACCTCACAACCTCATGAACCTGATGTTTCAGCACTTTTAAGATTATCAGATGTTTATGCTATTCCGCTTGCAACTAATCCAAAAACTGCATCACTCTTTATCGAAGCATTGAAAAAAAAGTCATCCAAGTGAGGATGACTTTGTTATCTAATTCATTATTTTTTCTTATTGGATGCTGAGATAATAATGCGAATGTAATCTAGGTCAAGATCCTCAAAGGCAGGATGTTTGCTGACGAATTCGAAAATATCTGGGCTATTAACCTCAGTGATTTCATTCGTATCACGATTCATAATATGAATGTGACTGTCTGCATTATGCATGGGGTTACCCATAGCAAGGTCATAATACTTTGTATCGTTAATATAGATTTCAACAACAATCTTTTGTTCAATTAAGAACTCTAAATTGTTATAAATCGTTGACACATTGTAAAAACCTCTTTGTGCAAGCGCCTTTTGAATTTCTTTAAATGTTAAATGCTGATTTTCCAAAATTTCAATCATTGCTTTTCTGCTTTTGGTCAAACGCATCTTATCTTCACGAATCTTTTGAAAATAACGTTCTTTTAATTCCATCATAGATCATTCCCTTCGGGATTTTCTGGTATTTTGATAATACAGTTGTATTATAACAGTATTTAGAAATGATTTAAAGAAAAATGCACATTGAAATATATACGTTCGGCTCATCCGATTTCATGTGTAACATGATATAATGATAAGGGTGATGACATGCATATCGTTTTCGGTGGTTCATTTAATCCACCAACCCTTGCACATGTTCATATTATTAATCATTTGAAGGCTACATTTAAAGAGGCCAAGATTATCGTTGTTCCTGTAGGGGATGACTATAGAAAGCCTGAGTTAGCACCTTTTGATGATCGCATTCAGATGCTTCAATTGGCTTTAGCTGATACAAGCGATGTGATTATATCATCTATTGAAGCTAAACGAGGTTATCAAGGCACGTTAAAAACATTAGATGAGTTAAGTCAAAACTATGAGAACTTATACTTTGTTATAGGTTCTGATAATCTACATGAATTTGATACATGGATCAATTATCAAGAACTGCTGCGTAGATATCCATTCATCGTCATGAGACGTCCTGGATATATGGCAGAAGAAGATGCTAATCAGATGTTTAAAGATCTTCCTCACCGTTTTATTTTCATTGATTTCAATGATCCCATCGCTTCAACAACAGTAAGGCAAAACATCATAAGATCGAAAGATTTACTCGATCCTAAGGTTTTCGATTATATTCTCACACATCATATCTATGAGGTAAAAGAACATGTATAAACACGGGATTTTAAAAGTTGCAGCAGCGACTCCCAAAATTGTTGTCGGTGACATTGAACACAACAAACAAGAAATACTAACCATCCTGAATCACACACAAGCTGGTGTGATCGCTTTTCCAGAACTCACCATCACGGGGTATACAGCGAGTGACCTTTTTTATCAAGAAGCTTTTATTAATGAAGCCAAACTTGCGATTAAAGACATCATGGCTGAAACGACCTATCAAGGCATTTATATTTTAGGAGCACCACTTGATTTGTATGGTATTTTATATAACTGTGCACTCGTTATTCAAAAGAATAAGATTTTAGGTGTTGTACCCAAACATTATTTGCCAAATTATCATGAGTTCTATGAAAAACGTTGGTTCCATACGGGATTTAAAACACAGATGACATCCATTAAGTTGTTTGGTGAAACAGTACCGTTTGGATATCTTATTTTTGAAGATGCTGATGAAAATATTCGTTTTGGTGTTGAAGTTTGTCAAGATGTTTGGGCAGCGTATAGTCCAAGTGATGACATGAGTTTAGCTGGAGCTAATCTCTTCTTCAATCTTTCAGCTTCGCCTGAAAGAGTCGGTAAACTCGCTGTGAGAAGACATCTTGTTTTAGATCACTCAAGAAAACAAATGGCAGCTTATGTTTATACTTCAACGGGTCATTTTGAATCGTCATCTGAAGTCGTTTTCTCCAATCATAAGCTAATCGCTGTACAAGGCGTATTAGCTGCAGAAGATTATACCTATAGTATGATGTCAAGTGTGTTGGTTGCTGATGTTGATATCGCTGCTATTAATTATCAAAAACGACAAGATTCAACATATCGTGATATGCACATGCTGATTCAAAATCATTATCAATTTGTTCCTGTTCGCTTTGAAGAAAGTGAAAGTTTCCATTTTGAACAACCTCTTTCACAAAAACCGTTTATTCCTACGGTTGATTTAGAAGAAGAGATTAAACTTGCTAATCATTTACAAACCTATGGTTTGATTAAACGTATTGAGTCACTTCCTGAAAATGCTTCAAAGATTATCATCGGTATTTCAGGTGGATTAGATTCAGCACTTGCCCTACTGGTCAGTCATCAAGCGATGAAACTGTTAAACCGTGATCTTAAAGATATTATTGCTGTTACCATGCCTGCACAAGCAACTTCAAAGAACTCCAATAGCATTGCTAAAGAACTGATGCATGCGTTAGGTGTAACCGCATTAGAAATTCCGATTGCAGAAGCTGTTGATTTACACCTTAAATCGATTGATCATGGCACAAAAGACGTGACTTATGAAAATGCACAAGCACGTATGAGAACATTAATTCTCATGGATTTAGCCAATAAACATGGTGGCTTTGTTCTTGGAACAGGTGACCTTTCTGAGATTGCTTTAGGTTGGATGACGTATAATGGCGATCAAATGAGCATGTATGCGGTTAACGCAGGATTACCTAAAACATGGGTTCAACTCTTAATTGATTATCATGCACATCATGATTATCAATGTGTATCAGCATGCTTACTAAGTATTTTAAAAGCTCCTATTACACCCGAACTTTTAGAAAATCAAGACACTGAAAAATCAATTGGACGTTATGATGTCAATGATTTCATCTTATATCACCATATAGAACATGGTGCTGATGACCAAAAGCTTGCTTATTTAGTTAAGTCAGCATTCGATATGGAGGATCAAGAAGTTAAACTCTATATCACCCGTTTTATGAAACGCTTTTACTCACAACAGTTTAAGCGACAAACCTTACCTGAAGGACCAAAAATTCTTGGTATATCACTATCACCAAGAGGACAGTATCGCATGCCTTCGGATGTTAAAAGAAAGTGATGTTATGAAGAAAAAGAAAGTTATAATTGGATTAAGTGGTGGCGTTGACTCAAGTGTCGCTGCCTATCTACTCAAACAAGACGGCTACGATGTCGAAGCCGTTTTTATGCGTAATTGGGATAGTGCAACCAATCGTGATGTTAATGGTAATCCCACCGTTTTTGATGAAGTTTGTGAACAAGAAAAAGATTATCAAGATGCAAAAGCAGTTGCCGATAAATTAGGGATTGTGTTACACAAGGTTGATTTTATCGAAGATTATTGGGACCGTGTATTCACGTATTTCTTAGACGAATATAAGAAGAACAGAACACCGAATCCCGATGTCTTATGCAACAATGAAATCAAGTTTAAAGCATTTGTTGATTATGCACAAAAATTCAATCCTGACTATATTGCAATGGGACATTATGCACAAGTTGATTTATCAGGTGAATATCCCAAACTCTTAAGAGCATTTGATCAAAATAAAGACCAAACGTATTTCTTATCACAATTAAGAGAAGACCAATTAAAGAATGTCATGTTTCCGATTGGTCACTTAGATAAAAAAGATGTGCGAAAAATCGCTTTAGAACAAGATTTAATTACAGCCAATAAAAAGGATTCAACCGGTATTTGTTTCATCGGAGAACGCCATTTTGCGGCTTTCTTATCGAATTATCTACCTGCACAGAAAGGTTTGATGAAACGTTTGGATGGAACAGTCATGAAAGAACACTTTGGGTTGATGAATTATACCATTGGGCAACGTAAAGGTTTAGGTATTGGTGGTTCAAAAGATGAGTTATCCGCATGGTATGTTGTCGGTAAAGATTTGAAGACCAACACACTTTATGTTGAACCAGGTTTTGATCATCCACATCTTTATTCTGATGAAGCGATTATCACAGATGTGGTGTGGCGTGGACCTAAAACAGATGGTAAGATGACAGCTAAATTTAGATACCGTCAAAAAGATCATGATGTTTTTGTCACATGGATTGATGAAAAGACCATTCGTGTAGCATACCCACAAACCATTCGTGCTGTAACACCTGGACAGGTGTGTGCATTTTATCAAGGTGATGTCTGTGTAGGCTCTGGTTTTATCGATACGGTTTATATGGAGAAAAAACTAAGACAATATAGTTAAAAGGAACTCTTGTTCCTTTTTTTAATGTTGAAGAAATGCTATAATGTAACCAAATGATATGGGTGAGGAAAACGATGGAAAGTGTTATAGGAAAAATCAAAAATTACGTATTTCATAACGATGAAAACAGCTATTCCATCGCACGAATTGTCACTGAAGATCAAAAAATCGTGACCATTGTAGGCTATTTTCCTGTGGTGAGTGAAGACATCACATATGAATTTACAGGCACATGGGTTAAACATGCTACCTATGGAGAACAACTCAAAGTCGATGCATTTAAAAAGTGTGAGGAACAATCCAAGTCAGGATTAATCAGTTATTTATCCTCCTCTTTTTTCCATGGTATTGGCCCTAAAACAGCTGAAAAGATTGTTGATCATTTGGGTGTTGATGCACTTCAAATCATCATGAAAGATAAAACTGTGTTAAAAGAAGTCGGTTTAAATGCGATTCGCATTGAGAAATTCTATCAACAACTTTTGGAAAATCAAACCAACGAACATATCTTGGTTGCCTTATATGGCTATGAACTTTCTGGAAAACTCGCGATGAAGTTGCTCAATAAATACCAGATGTTAACATTAGAAAAACTTGAAGAAAATCCTTACCGTTTAATCGATGATATCGAAGGTATTGGGTTTATTAAAGCTGATGAAATCGCTAGAAAGTTATCGATCTCCAAAGATGACCCCAGACGCATTCGTGCTGCCATTCTTTATGCATTAGAACAAATTGCTTATCAAAATGGTGATCTTTATTTAACGATTGATCAATTGGAAAACTATGCGTATCAAGCTTTAGGTGACACCATGAATTTAGATCAAGAGATCAAGCAATTAATTGATGATAAACGCATCGTTTTAGAAGAGAATCGCTATTATCTAGCGCTCACGTATTTTACAGAAAAATCATTAGCTGAAAAGATTCTATCCTTAGCTAACATGTGTAATCAGTCTATTGATCAAGCGTATGTGGAGACATTATTGGATGCTACTGAAATTCAAAAGAACATGGCGTACACCGATGTTCAAAAACAAGCGATTATCATTGCGCTAACCCATCAGTTCACCATCATTACAGGTGGACCAGGTACTGGTAAAACAACAATCATTGATGGCTTATTAGACGTTTACCGAAAGTATTATCAACTGAACTATAAAAATCCTAACATTTATGAAAAAATCGGACTCATGGCACCGACAGGTCGAGCTGCAAAACGCATGAAAGAACTTTTGGATATGGATGCTAGAACAATCCATCGCCATTTGGGATATAGTTATGATGGTGAATTCTTATACGATGAATCACATCCTTTACCCCAAGATTTGATCATTATCGATGAAGCATCGATGATTGATTTATTTCTAGCAAAAAAACTATTTAGTGCGATTAAAGATGGTGCTCAAATCGTTGTTGTCGGAGATGTCGATCAGTTACCTTCTGTTGGTCCTGGTCAAGTCTTATCCGATTTAATTGAAAGCCATCAGATACCAACCGTAAGATTAACTCAAATCCATAGACAAGCTAAAGATTCAAAAATCATCAGGTTATCTAGAGCAGTCAATGAACAACAAGTTACCTATGATGATTTAAATAGTGAACAGGATGTATATTTATATCAAGCGCATTATCATAAAATCAAAGAAACCATCATCAAGCAGGTTAAAGGAGCCATTGATGAAGGATATTCCATGATTGATGATATTCAGATTCTAGCACCGATGTATAAGGGTGAAATAGGTATTGATGCCCTCAATCAAGCCCTTCAGGAAGCTTTTAATCACAGACGAGATAAGAAGATGACCTATGGCGATAAACAGTATTATATAGGTGATAAAGTCATTCAACTCGTCAATGATCCCGAAAGACTCATCATGAATGGTGATATTGGTGTAATTAAAGATATTAAGAAAAACGCGAATGATGAAGACTATATGATTGTCAGCTACGATGATAATGATGTGATGTATGATAAAGCTGATCTCGAAGAGATTAATTTAGCTTATGCGATCAGTATACATAAGTCACAAGGTAGTGAATATAAGATTGTTATGATGCCCATGATTAAGGCGTATATGCACATGTTAAAAAAAGAACTCATTTATACAGCGATGACTCGTGCTAAAAAGTTTTTAATTATTCTTGGCGATATGCAACTTTTGATTTATGCAGCCAATCATTTATCAGAAAAAAGACAAACAACGCTCGCTTTAAGACTTAAACAAGATATTGTAGATGAAGTAGAAGTAGATCCACTTGATGATATCTCACCTTACGATTTTATGTAAAAAATAGGTCAAATACATATTTTAATAGTTTAAGTGCATCATGATTGTGCTATACTGGAAAAGAATTTTTATGATGGGGGTACATCATGAACGCACTTTTAGAATTTCTTAATGGCCAGATGAATCGACCAGAAATGTATGGATCTTTACAAACGTCATGGTTTCATTACATGTCTCTGATCTTAGTTGTTATTGGCTCCGTGATGGCTATCACACGTATGAAAAACTTCAATGAAAAGAAGTTAAATAAGTTTCTGATTATATTTTCTTTGATCTTAATTGCTTTCGAGTTTTATAAACAAGTTATTTTTACATATCAAGCAAATGGAAGCTACCAGTGGTATGCTTTTCCATTTCAATTTTGTTCAACACCGATGTATGTTGCATTATGTGCTGGATTGATTAAAAATAAGAAAATCAAAGAAAGCTTAATCGCATTTTTAGCAACGTTTGGATTATTTGCAGGATTAGGTGTGATGATCTATCCAGAGACTGTTTTCGTAGAAACGATTGGTATTAACATCCAAACCATGTTACATCATGGTGGTATGGTTGTCTTAGGCGTTAGCCTTCTAGCACATCATGTTGAACTCAAATGGAAAAGCCTACTTAAAGCAAGTATTGTCTTCGCATCACTCATGATAGTCGCCATGGTTTTAAATGGCATACACAATAACTGGATTATGGAAGGAACATTCAATATGTTCTTTATCAATCATAAGTATGAAAATGGTATTCCTGTATTGATGATCTTCCAACCTTTAGTTCCGCATGTCGTCTTTTTAATGATTTATTTATTTGGATTTATGTTTTGTGCTTCAATCGTGTTTGGTATCAGGTACGGACTATCAAAGATGATGATTCAAAAGAAAGCTATGTATCAAAACGCATAGTCAACATCACATCAATCATATCTCACAAACAAAAAAGGATCTAATCGAAATAGATCCTTTATCTTTTATACAAAGTCTTATTAAGCTAATGTTGAACCACTGGGTATTTCTTTATCAGTAAAGTGTGCTGTTCTAAAGATACGACAGTTTCTTCCAATCTTAGTTTCACTTGGAATGATCGCACTCTTTTCAACGACGGTAATACCTGTTTGCAGTAAATCAGGTTTATCGTGATTAGGCGTATAATCTTCACCAAATCCCAGATATGCATGTCTACCAATCGTCACCTTTTTATCAATGATACAACGATCAACGGTGACATCGGTACTGATGATCACATTATTAAGGACAACAGAGTTTTTCACAATAGATCCCTTACCAACTCTGACACCAGGTGACAAAACAGAATTAATGACCGTTCCTTCAATGACACAACCATTTGAAACAAGCGAGTTATGAATGGAGGCGTTACTACCAACTTTAACGGGAGGTAAATCTTCACTCTTGGTGTAAACCTTCCAGGTTGGATCATAAAGATCAAGTTCTGTATAATCTTTTGTCATAGCTAAGTTTGTATCAAGGTATGAATCATAGGTACCTACATCCATCCAATAATCTTCAAATAAATAAGCAAAAACTTCTTTTTGTGTGGAATGAATGAGATGAGGAATGATGTGTTTACCAAAGTCCAAGTCTTCTTGTTTAATGGATAGAAGAACTTGTTTTAATAAATCAAAATCAAATAAGTAGATACCCATTGAAGCTAAATTAGATTTCGATGTTTTAGGTTTTTCTTCGAATTCAATGATTTCTTTATCTTTATTGGTTGACATGATACCAAAGCGAGAAACCTCTTTAAAATCAACAGGTTGACAAGCAATCGTCAATTTCGCATTGGTTTCTTTATGCTGTTGAATCATCTTACGATAATCCATTTTATAAATATGATCTCCTGATAAGATCAAGACATACTTAGGGTCTTTTCGTTGAATAAATTCTAAGTTCTTTAGAACAGCATCAGCGGTACCTAAATACCAATAGTTATGAGGCTGTAATAATGTTACACCTGAATCACGTCTGTCTAAATCCCAGTGTTTACCTGATCCAATATGTTCATTTAAGGATAAGGGTAAATACTGTGTAAGTATACCGATATTATAAATTCCAGATTGTGTACAATTGCTTAATGCAAAATCGATGATACGGAATTTACCAGCAAATGGCATGGCTGGTTTACTTCTACGGTTTGATAGAATATCTAAACGTGATCCTTTTCCTCCGGCGAGGATTAATGCTAATGTTTCCATAAATGTTACACCCCTAGTATGATTTGATATAGATTTTCATAGGACAATGCCATTTGACGTAGGCTGAAATCTTGTTTCATTGCACGTTTAACGAGCATGTTCCAATGTCTTGGATTATCGTGAAATAATGAGATAGCTTCGAACAACTTTTCTTTAAACTCATAGGCATCATAGTTAGCAAAACTAAAACCAGTGCCTTCTCCTGTATATTTGTTATAAGGAATGACGGTGTCCTTTAGACCGCCCGTTTCTCTTACGACAGGTAATGAACCATAACGCATCGCAATCAATTGACCTAAACCACATGGTTCGAATCTTGATGGCATCATGAAGATGTCAGATGCTGCGTAAAGTTTATGAGCGATTTCTTCATTGAAGCCGATGTAATGACCAACTTTTGAAGGATACTTAAATGTGAGATAGCGGAAGAAGTCTTGATATGAATCATTACCAGATCCCATTAAGATAAAGCGTGCATTACCATATTCGATGACTTCCTCAAGAGCTTGTGTCATGAGGTTAATCCCTTTTTGAGTTGCTAGTCTTCCGATATAGACGATCAGAGGTACTTTCACATCAACATCAAGATCGAAGTGATGTAAGATGGCTTCTTTATTCTTTTGTTTGCCTATCTTCGTTTTTTGAGCATCATAATTGTGGTAAATCAGATGATCTGTCATCGGATTAAATACATGATCATCAATCCCATTTAAGATACCAATAAAATCATTGGCTCTTCTTTCTAAAGCACCATCTAGTGTAAAACCATATTCAGAAGATAACACTTCATTGCGGTAGGTTGGACTGACTGTATTAATTTTCGTTGAACGCTCAATGCCTGCTTTAAGGAAGTTGACACGATCAAAATGGATGTAAGTATAATTGAATGCTGTGTTAAAGAATCGAGCTACATAGGGATCAAAAGAACCTTGATATTCCATATTATGAATGGAAAGTAGCGTATGGATGGAATAATAGGCATCATTTTTGTGGCGATAATGTTCATCTAAAAGATAAGGAATCATGCCGGTTTGCCAGTCGTTTAAATGAAGAATATTCGGATAAAATCTGAATGTATTTAATCCTTCAAGGATGGCATAGGAGAAACAGGAAAAACGTTCGGCATCATCGTTATAACCATAAAGTTGATCTCTTTCAAAATAATGCATATTTTGAACAAAAATATAAGGGATGCCCTGATGAATTAACTCGAAATAATGGACGATGGTTTCTATACCGCCCATACCGATTGTTTGAGAACCTAAAAAAGTCATATCTCTATGATATTTTTGAATGGACCGGTAGTATGGTGTTATGATTCTTACATCATGGCCTAATTCGCGTAATGATTTCGGTAAAAAAAGAGCCATATCAGCTAAACCACCAGTTTTACTGAAAGGGAATGCTTCGGAACTGCAGAATAACACTTTCACAGAATGTCACCTCAGATCATGCTCTTTATTAATTCTTATTAACTCTATTATACATGATGAAAGCGGTTTTATCAATGTAACAAAGTAGTAAAAAAACAACTTAATAAGTGCTAATCTTGACATAAGTTTATCATTGATATGATATACTTGTGATAAGAATTGTGAAACGGGTGATTATAAATGACCAAAGAAAAGTCATGTGGGGCAGTCATCTTTAGAAAGCATCAAGATCAGTATCAATTTGTGCTCATTCAGCAGCGTCATGGGCTCCATTTTGGATTTCCTAAAGGACATGTTGAAGAAAATGAATCTGAACAAATGACAGCAAAACGTGAAGTCAAAGAAGAAACGGGACTAGACGTTGAACTGTTAGATGATTACCGCGAAAAAATACGCTATTCGCCAAAAAAAGGTGTCATGAAAGATGTCGTCTATTTTCTTGCTCACGCACTGACTTTTGAATTCACACCTCAAGAAGAAGAGATTGCGAGTGTGAAGTGGGTTGATGCATCACAAGTCTTAGATCATCTGACCTATCGAACAGATAAAAAGATGTTTAGATCATTATCACGCAAAGCTAAAATTGAATTTTGAGGTTATCCATGAAAAGTGCATTAAAAACATATTTACACGATTCTATTATTCCGATATATAATCATTTTGATCAAGCTCACCGGGAAGATCATGTTCTTACAGTGATTAAACATAGTTTGGAAATTGCCAAAGATTATGATGTTAATAGCGATATGGTTTATACTATAGCCTGTTATCATGACATCGGTATTCAGTTTGGTCGTAGTGACCACCATTTAACCGGTGGTTTATTTTTGTATGAAGATGAAAAATTAAAAGCTTTTTTCAATGAAGAAGAACGTTTAATCATGAAAGAGGCTGTTGAAGATCACCGTGCATCAAGAAGTGAAGCACCAAGAAGCATATATGGGAAAATTATTGCTGAGGCAGACCGTGATATCGCTATTGATACAGTTTTATTAAGGACTGTTCAATATGGTTATAAGCATTATCCAGAGTTAACCAAAGAAGAGCATATCAAAAGAGCATATGAACATATCAAAGAAAAGTATGGTCAAGAGGGATATTTAAAACTATGGTTAAAGACAAAAAAGAATGAAGAAGGATTAAAAGCAATCCATCTACTTTTAGAAGATCAAAAACAAATCGAAAAAATGATTGAAACTCTTTATGAAAATGAGAAAAATAAGACCAAATAGTCATCAAGTTGTACCTTTTGTGCAACAATAGATATAGATATCTTAACAATTAATCATTAACAAATTTCTAAAGGAGGTTTATTTAGAAGTATGTGGAACATAGGAGTTATTACTTAGAAAATTAGACTCTTTTAAAGAGTCTAGCACTTATATTGATTTTTTGATGGAAGGTGCATGAAAGCGCTTGCCATTCATCATAAAAAATGGTATATTTTTAAGTGAAAAGAGGCGATTGTTATGATAATAGGTATTCCAAAAGAAATACTACATGGAGAGTATCGCGTATCTGCGACTCCAGAAACAGTTAGGAAAATGATTCAAGATGGTCATCAAGTCTTGGTAGAAAAAAATGCAGGTGAAATGTCATTCTACCACGATCAAGATTATCAATTAGCTGGGGCAACATTAGTCGATTGTCCATCAAAAATTTATAAAGAAGCTGATGTTATTTTAAAAGTCAAAGAGCCACAAATGAATGAAAAACTAAATATGCATGAAATTGAGATGATGCATAAAAATCAAACCCTCATCACGTTCTTGCATCCAGCATCACCCAATAATCATGAAATGATAAAAAAATTAACCAGCAAGGGAATCATCGCTCTTACACTTGATGGTATTCCAAGAATTAGTCGCGCTCAATCTATGGATGCATTATCATCCATGAGCACATGCGCTGGTTATAAAGGTATTCTTATTGCAGCAAATCATGTTGGTAAATTTATGCCAATGATTGGTTCAGCTGTTGGTATGATTAAACCATCTACAGTTTTAGTTATCGGTACTGGTGTTGCTGGTTTACGTGCAATTGCGACCGCCAAAGGGTTAGGTGCAGTTGTTTATTCAAGCGATATACGTCCAGAAGCAAACGAACAAGCACAGTCGTTGGGTGCACGTATTGTTGAAACGGGTGTTCCTAACGATGTAGCTGTCAGCAAAGATGGCAAACATGCGAATAAACTAGCAAATGAATGGATTAAAGTTGAGAAAGAAAATCTCAAAGATATCGTATCTAAAGCAGATATTATTTTCCTATCCGCGTTAGTCTTTGGCAAACGTGCACCAATTCTAATCGATGAAGAGATGGTTAAATCAATGAAACCAGGTTCATACATTATCGATGTTTCCATCGACCAAGGTGGAAATTGCAGTTTAACAAAAGCTGGTGAAGTGATTAATGTAAGTGGTATTTTTGTCGATGGAACAAAGAACATTCCTGGAATGATTCCAACATCTTCAACGTGGATGTTTGCACAAAATATCTATAACTTACTCAAGTATTTAGTCAAAGACAATAAAGTTCAAATTGACTTAAAAGATGAAATTGTTGCTTCAATCTTAGTATGCCAAAATGAAAAGTTAGTTCATGAAGGTACACTTGAAGCTATGGGGCTTAAATAATGGGACTAGAATTGACACTTATCGGGATTTTTATCGTTTC
>CAZETB010000019.1:0-31772 GCA_964514865.1 uncultured Mariniplasma sp.
CGACCCACCATTCATAATCATTTTGTTTCATCTGGTCCCAATTGTATAAAGGATTACCCCATAACTGTCCATCTTTGGAGAAGTTATCAGGTGGAACACCTGCAACTTCAATGGGTAAGCGTTTAGCATCTAAATAGAAATAATCAGGATTTGCCCAAACATCGGCAGAATCATATGAGACATAGATAGGCATGTCACCAATGAGTTTAATACCTTTATCGTTGGCATACTTCTTTAAGGTTAAGTATTGTTCATAAGCTTTAAACTGTAAAAACTGATAGAAGAGAATATCTTCTTGTAGAATTTCTTTATAGTACGCTATTGTTTCTGGGTTTCTTAATCGAAGTTCTTCTGACCAAGACTCCCAAGATTGACCTTGGTGATAGACCTTAAGTGCCATAAACAACGCATAATCATAGAGCCAACGGCGTTGATCAAATACGAATTGTTGAAATCTGTAATCTGATAGATTGAAACGTTGAAAAGCTTTCTTTAAAACCATAAAGCGTTCTTCATAAAGCTTATCATACATCACGTATTGCTCGGAATCAAACGTTGAAACGATTTCATCTTGATGAAGAAGATTTTCTTCGACGAGGAGATCAAGATCAATAAAATACGGGTTATTAGCAAATGCAGAGAATGTTTGATAAGGAGAGTCACCATATGAAGTAGGTCCTAACGGTAAAATTTGCCAAAACGTTTGTTCTGACTGATACAAAAAATCAATAAAATTATAAGCTGCTTTACCAAAACTACCCATACCATATGGGCTTGGTAAGCTTGATATATGAAGCAATACACCACTTCTTCTCATAAGTTCTCCTTTACCTTGAATACAACTGATTCATAGGGTTTCAAATAAATATAGTTCTTTTTGATCTGATTTCGTTTCATGTTTGTGATAACACATTCGATAATGTCGTATGACGATAAGTCATAACGTGTTGGTTTTCTAGAAAATGAATTGATAACCAAGAGTACGTCATCTTGATATCGTCTTACATAGACATAGTGGTCTGGATCGTTTTCATCAAGCATTTCATAACTTCCCCATGTAATCACATTATGATAGGGTGAATGACGTCTTAGTTCAATCAGTTTGCGATAATGATTGAATAGTGATGATGGATCATGAATTTGATCTTCCACATTGATTTTTCGGTAATTAGGATTAACGAGCGGAACAGGTTCTACAGATGAAAAGCCACCATATGGTTCATTTGCCCATTGCATCGCTGTACGTGCGTTGTCACGTGATCTTTGCGCTGCTTTCTTTAATGCTTTAACAGGATCATCTGGTTCTTTATTCAAATGATATTGATAGTTAGCTATTGATGAGACATCGTTGAATTGATCGACATCTTCGAATGGAAAGTTGGTCATACCAATTTCTTCACCCTGATAAATAAATGGTGTACCACGCATGAAATGTAGTGCGGTCGCTAACATTTTTAAAGATGCAAGTGGATATTTGTAATCTCCATATTGACTCGCAAGTCTTGGTTGATCATGATTAAGCCAATTCAGTGGCAACCATCCCTTAGATTCAAATGCATATTGCCACGAACTGAAAACACGTTTTAGTGCTAAAACATCTGTTTTTAGTTTTTTGGGATTTAATGTTTCATGAAGATTGTTACACCAATTATGATCAAAATTGAACACCATTGAAAGTTCATGTGAATCAAATCCACTATATAATAATCCAGAATCGATAGATGCTGAACCACCAACTTCACCAATAGCAACACAATCATAAGGTTTAAAGACGTTTACATTTAACATTTTTAAATAATCATGCACTTTAGGTAAATTAGAGAATTTAAACCAGTCGAGTGGATACTTTTCAGTTCCATCGCTAATCGCATCCTCAAAAGGTGCGCGATCAAGATGTGACACAGCATCAATTCTAAAACCATCAACACCCATGTCTAACCACGTTTTCGCAATGTTAACCATTTCTTGTTGAACAGACTCATTTTTCCAGTTGAGATCTGGCATTTTCTTTGAGAAGATTTTCATGTAGTAGCTATCGGTTGGCTCATCATATTGCCATGCGCTACCTCCAAAGAATGATCCCCAGTTTGTAGGTTCTACTTTATTGCCATCAACCATTTTGCCATCATGCCAAATGTAGTAATCACGATATGGATTATCCTTGGATTTACGTGATTCGATAAACCATGGATGTTCATCGGATGTATGATTTAAAACGAAATCTAATACGATTTTAATACCTCTTTCATGTGCTTTTTGAATCAGTTCATGCACATCATCCATCGTACCAAACTCTTTACTCACATCAAAGAAATTGCGAACATCATAGCCATTATCATCCATTGGAGAATCATAAAAAGGGCAAATCCATAACAGATTGACACCTAATCCTTCAAGATAATCAAGTTGACGTATGATACCTTGTAAATCTCCAATACCATCGTGGTTAGCGTCGAAAAAACTTTTAGGATAGATTTGATATCCAACGCTTTCCATCCACCATTTATGTTGCATATAATACTCCTTTGACATAAACATTGTATCATACATGATACAGACAAACGATAATGTGAGCGGTTTCATATTATCAAACATTTTTACACCATGCTATAATGACTACAGGTGAGCACATGGAACAATCTTTTTTATGTCATAGACCCAAATCAGAGTATGCTTATGCTTATGATAAGGAACATATTCATCTTCTCTTAAGAACCAAAAGGAATGATCTTTCTTCTGTTTTTTTACGTTATGGTGACCCATTTGAATGGACAACATCATCAGATAAGTCTTTATGGGTATATCATGAAGAGGAAATGCATGTCAGATATCAAACACAAGACTATGATTATTACTTTATTCAAGTACAACCTAAAACAAAAAGACTTCAATATGCATTCATGTTATATGATAAGAATGACGTATACGCATTCACACCTCGTGGTGTGATATCTGATCATGAAAAGATGCGTGATATGCCTTATTTCAAATTCCCTTATCTTCATGAATCAGATTTACATGAAACACCTGAATGGGTTAAGGATCGTATTTGGTATCAAATCTTTGTTGATCGTTTTAGTCCAGATCAAGATCATACATTTTTAGCACCAGATCATCCAGTTCAAAATGCAAAACACTATGGTGGAACACTCAAAGGCATTACATATCATCTCGATCATTTAAAAGATTTAGGGATTAACGGCATTTATTTGACGCCCATCTTTTTATCACCGACAGCACATAAATATGATACGACTGACTACTTTCAAATCGACCCTCACTTTGGTACAAAAGAGGACTTAATTGAGCTTGTTAATAAAGCTCACATCTTTGACATTAAAGTGATACTCGATGGTGTTTTTAATCACTCAGGTTTCTTTCATCCTTTTTTCCAAGATGTGATCAAACATGAACAGGAAAGTCGCTATCACGACTGTTTCTATATCAAGAGATACCCCGTTGTCAATTTTCCTCTAAATGGCTTGGGTAAGCCTATTAACTATCGTGGTATTCCTTTAAACTATGAGACGTTTTCTTTTCAACCAAGCATGCCTAAATGGCGTACGTCTAACCCGATTGTACAAAATTATTTACTTGATGTCGTGAGTTTTTGGATCAAGGAAGCTGACATTGATGGTTGGCGTCTTGATGTATCAAACGAACTATCTCATGACTTCTTAAGACAGATTAAAAAACGTGCACGTTCTGTTAAACCAGACTCAGTCATCATCGGAGAAAACTGGGATGAATCTTTACCATGGCTCATGGGAGATCAATTGGATAGTGTGATGAATTATGAGTTAAGTTTTGTCATATGGGATTTTATTTCAAACCGGATTTCTTCTGTAAAGTTTATTGAAATAATTACAGAGCAATATATCAAAACTCCCAAATCAGTTTTAGAAAATTTGTTTAATCATATCGGTTGCCATGACACGATGCGAATTAAAACTAGATGTCTCAACAACATCGATTTGGTCAAGATTGCATATCTAATCATGTTCTTATCACCAGGTACCCCCATGATCTATTATGGAGATGAAATCGGTCTTGAGGGTGAACATGACCCTGACAACCGGAGACTTTTTCCATGGGATCAAGCGACATGGGATATAGACTTCCATGCTTTTATCAAACGTTTAATTACTCTAAGAAAACAAGATAACGAGTTATTTAATAGCGAATGTCAATTAACACATCAAGACGATGTTTTAATCATGACTAAACATATTAACAATAGAATACTTATGGCGATCATCAATCCTCATGATCGTGATCAAATAATCGCGACAAAATCGATTGAAGGATCATACCGAGATATTATCCATGACCAAATGATTGATATTCATGATACAATCAAGATGAAAGGTCAATCTTTCCATCTATTATTCAAGGAGGATCTGTGATGAAACCTACCATCCGTGATGTAGCTAAACGTGCTAACGTCAGTGTTTCAACCGTTTCACGCGTCATTAATCAAAAGGGCTATGTCCATGAAGAAACCAAGATATTGGTCAATAAAATCATTAAAGAGTTAGGATTCATTCCTAACCAGCTCGCACGTTCACTTACAAACCGTAGTTCAAAAATTATTGGTGTGATTGTCCCTCATATCGGTCCATCATTTTATGGTGAACTACTTGAAGGTATTGAATCCCAAGCTTCTGCATACGGTTATAAAATCATGTTCTGCCATACACAAGATGATCCAGATCGTGAATTAGAATACTTAAAGTTCTTTGAACAATATAACATTGAAGGCTTGATTATCGCATCAAACTTTTCAAATCGTGACAAATTGACAGAACTTAACATCCCTGTTGTTACAGTAGATCACATTTTAGATGAAAACATTCCATCAATCACTTCTGATAATGTCAAAGGTGGTTCACTCGCTGCTAAGAAATTGATTTCATCTGGCTGTAAAAACATCTTAGTATTTAGAGGTCCATCGTTTCTTCTAACAACCATGGAGCGTACGATTGGCTTCTTAAATGAACTTAAAGCACATCAACTCTACGCAGATATCTTTGACTTTGACTTAATTAATCCTGATGTTAAATTGATTGAAGAAGTTTTAAAGAACAATCCAAATGTGGACGGCATCTTTGCCTTCTCTGATACACTCGCATTGACTGCTTTAAACATTTTGCAAAAACTTGGTAAAAAGATACCAAACGACGTACAGATCATAGGGTATGACAATACACCTTATTCTAAATGGGTGACACCATCGATAACAACCATTCATCAATCTGTTAACTTTATGGGTAAACAATCATTCATTAACTTAACACGACTGATTCGTGGTGTTGAACTAGAAAGCTTGCATGACATTATCGATGTCAAACTGATTGAAAGAGAAACAACTAAATAAAAGTAATAAGAGCTCATCTTTAGCGAGATGAGCTCTTCTATTTATTTCTTTTGTGGTTTTTTGTATTGGATGATCATACCAGATAAAGGTCCTAACTTTGGTTTAATATAGTACTTAAACTGATTTCTATCGCCTTTGACTGTTTTTAAACTAACCCCATTATACTGATCACTACCAAAATAAATGTCTTTATCACTGTTTAAGATTTCAACATATGTTCCTCTGTGAGGGACACCTATTTCATAAAACTCATGGACATTAGGTGTCATATTGAGTACAACAACAAGCACTTCATCATCACTTCTTCTAATGTATGAGAAGACACTTTGGTCTTGATCGTTAACAACGGACCATTCAAATCCTTTTGGATCATGATCATATTGGAAGAGTGCGGGATGATGGCGATAAACCATCGCCAAATCTTTGAAGAAACGAAGTTGTTTCTGATGTGCAGGATAATCGAGTAGATGCCAATCTAACTCACCTTGAAAAGCCCATTCAGAAAACTGTGCGAACTCTTGTCCCATAAAGAGTAATTTCTTACCTGGATGCGTCATCCAAAGAGTCATTAAAAGGCGCCAGTTAGCCATCTTTTGAAAATAATCACCAGGCATCTTATTAACGAGCGAACCCTTCATATGAACAACTTCATCGTGTGAAAAAGGGAGAACAAACTGTTCATTAAATGCGTAGACGAGACCAAATGTAATCTTACCATGGTGATATTTTCGATGAATGGGATCTTCTTTGAAATAACGAAGGACATCATTCATAAAGCCCATGTTCCATTTATAGTTAAATCCGATACCACCTGCATCAACAGGATGAGTCACTTTAGGATAATCTGTTGAATCTTCAGCCATGAATAGCATCCGATCATCTTTACCAAATAAGTGGAAAGATAATTGTCTAAGAAAATCTATAGCCTCATGATTGACACCTTTATCTCGGTTACCTAAATAGTAAATCAAATTAGAAACAGCATCGATTCGAAATCCATCAACGTGGAAATAATCAACCCAAAAAGTTAATGCTGATAACATGAAACTACGTGTGATACCCTTTGAAAAATCAAGGTTATCTGTACCCCATGTGACATTTTCTCTTCTGTCAGCATCTTCATATTCATAAAGTGGTGTTCCATCAAAGAAAGATAAGCCATGAGCATCTTTGCAGATATGTCCTAACACCCAATCCATGATAACACCAAGTCCTGCTTGATGCATTTGATCAATCAGATACATCAAATCCATAGGTACACCAAAGCGTGAGGTAGCAGCAAAAAATCCAGTTCCTTGATAACCCCATGAATCATCTAGTGGATGTTCATAAACCGGCATCAATTCAACGTGGGTAAAGCCTTGTGCTTTAACATAGTCAATCAGTTCAGAGACGACTTCGTTATACGGTTTAAAAGCACCGAACTTTCTACGCCAAGAACCCAAATGAACTTCATAGATTAATACAGGTTCCTGATAGGGTTTCTTTTTGAAATAAAACCATTCTTGATCATGCCATGGATAACCATTGATTTCATAAACCTTAGAAGCTGTACCTGGTCGTACTTCTGCATAATATCCAAAAGGGTCGGCTTTATAAATGACACGTCCATCAGCTGTATAAATTTCATACTTATACATCTTGTAGGATAAATCGCCTGGTATTTCGATTCGAAAGAATCCTGCATGGTGAATCTTAGTCAGCACATGCTTCCATCCCTCATAATTGTTAAACTCTGCAACGAGTCTAACTTCTTTAGCATGAGGTGCATAAACGGTAAATTCTGTTGAAGTGATTTCTTGTTGTTCATTGCGAATCAGATGTGCACCTAAAAAATCATGACATCTGTCATGTTGTCCCGATAGAAACAAATTCACATCATGGTCTAAAATGAGTCGCATAGCATCACCTTTCCTTATACTTTTGTTTGAATAATATAAACACCTGGTTTATCAACATAAATATCTGTTTCTTCATTTAAGATGTGTTGAGATGAGAAGATGAGTTCACCATTCTCACGTGAGAACTTTTCAATTCCACGATCACACTTGAGATAATGGATCAGTTTTATCTTGTTGTTGCTGAGTGTATAAATCAGTGTTTGTCCTTGTTTGGTTATTGAAACGTGTTCTCCATAGGAGGGCATCCGATAGAGGGCATACTTCTTTCTAATCTTAAGTAGCTTTTTCAGTTTGGATACACCTTCAGTTTTTGGATTCCAAACGATTTGATTAATCTCATCAGGACTATTATAAGAATTTTCTACTCCCATTTTGGATCTATAAAACTCTTGACCTGCATGATAGAAAGGTATACCTTGTGATATGGCAATCACATGATTTGCAAAATCCTGACATTCCTTAAAAGCTTCTTTTGCAAAACCACAACTTAAGAGCATCTTATCATAAAACGTTAAATTATCATGACATTCAACATAATTGATCGATTGATTGGGTGATAAAAACATCACAGGGCTACCTATAATCGCATCCATTGCCTTCGTTGAAAGACTCTTATTCCCCATGGCATAACCCAATTGTTCAGAATGAAGATCACCTTTCATGACATTGCGGAAAAAATCATTAAAATGTGAATATCCTTGAAATAATGCTTGATTGTTCATGTTTGAACGAAGTTTATGTGGAACTTCTGTTAACATATTCCAGCCTTCTCCATAAAGCATGATGGAAGGATGTCTTTTTTTTAATTCTTGTTCAATGAGTAACATGGTGTCAAGATCTAATAATCCCATCAAATCAAAGCGAAAACCATCAATTTGAAATTTTTCCTGAAAATGAATAAGACTATCAACAACTAAGCGTCTTACCATATAGTTTCTAGTTTCGACATCATTCCCACAAAAAGAGGCATCTGTCATCTTTTTAAGCCCATTATGTCTATAAAAATAACCTGGTACAAGATCATCATAACCAAATGTCTTATGGTTAAACACATGATTATAGACAACATCCATGTTAATACCTAATTTCATGCGATGAGCTTCATTAACAACTGATCGAAAAGCATTGATTCGATCATAGGGATTGTATGGGTCTTTTGAGAACCAACCTTCGACAGCAAAATAACAAGAAGGATTATATCCCCAGTTATAAGCTAACTTTTTATCGATATCATTGACACCTTCAAAGTCAAAAACAGGTAATAACTGTAGATGTGTCATACCCAATTTTTTAATATAGTTTAAGACACTTCCTTTGAGAAGTTTACTATCTTCAATTAAACCTTCAAAAAGACCTGGATGTTTGACATCGAGATGAACTGAAAGATCACGCACATGGCCTTCATAAATGACAGCATCTGTCATATGTTTAAGTGTTATCGGTGTTGGCATGATCGGATCTAATGCATCCCAATCGATGATGTATGAACCATCATAAGCCATCGCATCCGCATAAGGATCTAAAACATCTTTAAATTCATTGACGAGTCTTACTTGATAATGGTACTTTTTATTGAGCATATCACCATCAACAACTCTTTCCCAGACAGGTTCATGATATGTCATCGGATAGACGATCTCATCAATGACGACATTGATCTCTTTTGCAACAGGTGAAAAAACGGTAAACTTTGTTGATGTTTTACCATAGTCATAACCAAGTTTGCCATCGTATCTAAAACGATTTTCAAATTCCTTAGTTAACGTCACCAATCCAATTTCAACAGGATATGTTTGATGATTGATTTCAATTTCATCAACGAGGTGGAGTTCCAAAGGTCTATTTGCAACAAAATATTGATTATAACCTTCATTTTTAACCCATTTAATTGTATAATCCGGAATCTTGATGTCGGTGATATAAGCATCTGATTCGATGCGAAGTAACGTCATGCTGTCAATAAATATTCTCATATGATATGTTCCTTTAAGGTGTCAATAATGATGGGCTCGTCATAGACTGGCAAGATACCTTTCGTGACAATGATTTCTTTTTCATCGATGAAATTCGTGTAGGTGCCATCGATGAGTGGTACCTTCACTTCTGTTTTACCTTCCAGATTGAAAACACCAACAACAGCGTGGTTCTGATAGTGATGTGACATGACAACAACACCATCATGTTCATGAATCAAGGTATGTCCATATGCAAATATGGGTTGTTTTTTAAACTGTGCAAGTCTCTTAAAGAATGGTTCTAATGATGTGGTTTGATTCCATGGAATAACATCGTATTCAAACAATGAAGGTTGATGTGTTACTTGATGTTCCATACCTGCATAGATAAATGCAGTACCCTTCATAAAGAAGCTTAGCGCAACCATGTTTTTAAAGTGATGTTCATCTCTCACTTTAGAGCGTAGGCGAGGTTGATCGTGGTTTTCAAAACTTCTTAGTTTAATATAGTTTGCTGGATAGATCACGTCTTGCTTATCAACAGAAATCATCCAATCCTTTAATGCTTGAGGATCTTGTAGATAATGATTCATATCATCAAAAATATCATAATCATAAAGGATATCAAACGCTTGATACATTTCAGCATCACTATGACAGTCAAAACCTAAATGTCTTAAATATTTGATAAATCCTGGATGAACAGATTCTGATAACCAAATCATATCGGGATTGATAACATTAACTTTCTCTCTGGCTTTTAGCCAAAAATCAAGTGGTATTAAAGGTGCAACATCACATCTGAATCCATCAACTTTTTTAGCCCAAAAGCATAATACATCGATTAACTCATCCCAAAGGGATGTTTGTTTAAAATCAAGATCAGCGATATCACTCCAATCGCCAACGCGATTTGCAAGTTCACCCATCTGGTTTCTGATATACCACTCAGGATGACTTTCTACATAAACTGCATCTTTTGATGTGTGATTAAAAACGATATCCATCATGACTTTTAGACCACGGACATGAGCTTCTTTGACCAGTAGATCAAAATCTTCCATCGTACCTAAATCTGAGTGTATTTCACGGTAGTTAACTATGGAATAAGGGCTGCCTTGGCTGCCCTTTCTTGCTTTTTTTCCGATGGGATGTAATGGTAGTACATAGATGACATCAACACCAAGATCTTTGATGCGATCAAGGTCATTGATCACACCTTTTAAGTCATGGGTTTTGCTGTGTTGTCTAGGAAATACTTGATAGAATGTCCATGTTCTTAACATGATGTCTGTTTGTTTAGCCATCTTTAATCACCTCTTAAAATGTGATTTTCTTTAACTTCCAAATGTCATCATTATATTGTTCAATCGTACGATCTGATGTGAAATATCCTGAATTAGCAATATTTGAAATCGACATTGATAACCAGCGTGTACGATTTTTATATGCGCTGTTTGCAACCTCATGAGCTTTCACATAGGCAGCAAAGTCTTTCATGACTAAGAAATAATCGCTATTGAGTAATGCGTTTAGGATGTAGTCAAAATGTTGTGGGTTTGGATTAATCTTTCTAATGAACTGGAAGACTTGTTGAAGTCTTGGATCTTGATCGAAGATTTCTCTTGGCTTGTAGCCATTGAACGTGTGTAATTTCGTTACTTCTTCAGCAGATAAACCAAAGATAATTTCATTTTCAAATCCTGCTTTATCAACGATTTCAACGTTTGCACCATCCATGGTACCGATGGTAATCGCACCATTCATCATAAACTTCATATTACCAGTACCTGAAGCTTCTTTAGTTGCTGTAGAAATTTGTTCTGATAAATCAGCAGCTGGCATAATATATTCTGCATAAGTGACATTATAGTTTCTAACGAGAACAACCTTGAGTAATTCATTAGTTTCTTTGTCGTTATTGATAATATCTGCTACGGTATCAATTAACTCAATGATAGATTTTGCCATATGGTAGGAAGGTGCCGCTTTTGCACCAAAGATAAATGAGTGTGGGTAATATGATTCTTTAAACGTATGATCAGATTTAAGGCGTTGATAAACATAGATGATATGTAGGATATTTAATAATTGACGTTTGTATTCATGAAGACGCTTCACCTGAATATCAAAGATACTATCAACATTGAGTTCAACTCCAGTATCTTCCTTAATACGTTTAGCAAGTGCAATTTTTTTCGCACGCTTCATAAGATCAACCTTAAATTGAACATCACGATCAAAGCGATACTGATCAAACTTGACAAGTTTAGTTAAATCTTTATGCCAATCTGTGCCAATGGTTTCATCCAAAATAGAAACAAGTTCGGGATTGGTATGAATGAGCCAACGACGATGTGTAATACCGTTCGTCTTATTATTAAACTTGAGTGGGTATAAATGATAGAAGTTCTTCATTTCAATATTTTTCAAAATATTGGTATGAAGTTCAGCAACACCGTTGATTGAGAAAGAACCATAAATACAAATGTGTGCCATACGAACATGATTTTGTCCAATCAAACCCATGAGATAGATTTGTTCTTTATTGAAACGTCCGTCTGATTCCAAGATAAACTTGAATCTACGGTTCATTTCTGCAACGATTTCATAGATACGTGGTAGAAGATTTCTAAAAATACCAATATTCCACTTTTCTAAAGCTTCAGCTAAAATGGTATGGTTGGTAAAAGCGCAAGTACGTTGTGTAATGTGCCATGCTTCTTCGTAACCAATACCTTCTTCATCCATTAAAATGCGCATCATTTCTGGAATAACTAAGGTTGGATGAGTATCATTGATTTGAAATGTGAAATAGTTAGGTAATTCTCTCACATCTCTACCTAATGCTTTATGATCATTAATGGCTGATTTAACACCAGCAGCACTGAATACATAGCTTTGCATTAAACGCAATGTCTTTCCATCTTCAGTAGAATCATCTGGATAAAGTGAATCTGTGATACGTCTCGTCATTCTGACATATTCTTCACTCTTAACTTCTTGTTTATCAGAAGCTTCTGTTTTCCATAAACGTAATGTTGTTACAACACCATTTTGGTCTCCAACAATTTTGACATCATATGGAACTGCTTTAATCCATTGAGGATTAATAAGTTTTGTATGTTCTACATATCCGAAAAGAGGAATTTCAATGGCTTTATCATCAATTCTCTTTTCCCAAATAAATGGATTATCTAACCATGGATCTGGAAGTTCAATTTGCTTATGATCTTTGATTTCTTGAACAAAGAAACCATGCTCATAACGCAAGCTATTACCATAGAGAGGTAAAGCTACAGATGCTGCTGAATCTAAGAAACATGCTGCTAGTCTACCTAACCCACCATTTCCTAAACCCGCATCGCTTTCTGCATTTTCAACTTCATTTAAATCGAGGTTGAAATCAGCAAATGCTTCTTTAACAACAGGGTAAAATCCACTGTTGTATAGATTATTAGTAATCAATCTTCCCATTAAAAATTCCATGGAGAAATAAATGGTTTTCTTTAAACCGTTGTCATTGACATAGCGCGTGGTCTTTTCTAAATCGCTTTCAAGTGCTTGATCGAGCATTTTAGCTAAAACCGTGTAACGCTGTTCAACTGATGAAGCTTCAAGTGTTGTATTAAATAAATTGTTTAGTCCATCCAAAAAGGCTTGCTTGAAGGCTTCTTTATTGTTAAATGATGTATTCATTGTCGTCTCCTTAAAGTTAGTCTACATGATTATATTAACATATTTTATGTTATCTTTTGATATGCCACCGTTTACATATTCAAATTATGGTAAAGTTACGCAAAAAAAGGTATGCCTAAGCACACCTTTTTGAATAGCATTATGGATTATTTAGCAATTAATGCAAAAGCTTGAGAACTTTCAAACTTCACATATACGAAATAATATGTACCAGCTGTGAAAGCAATTGGGTTGTCATTCCATCCGCCAGCTCCGCCAACGCTTTCTTCAACAAATGGTGGAATGTACATAGTTTCAGGAGTTAAATTATCAATTTTTCCTGATTCTGGGCTTTGGGCCCACCAGTTTGGAACTTCGTCACCAGCGTCTGTACGAATCATCTTAAGAGTTAAGTTACCGTTATAAACAGTTTCTGTACCATCAATGGTATATGTAACTGTCCAACCAGCATCAGTAGTTGGTAATGTAACTTCTAATAGGTATAGATAGACTGCACCTTTTGTTTCTTTAACGATTGATTCGATTCTTTCGTCGTTGCGAGCGATGGCTTCCATCATGTATGCATCGTTACCGACTGCGTCTCCCCAACCAGCAAAGTTTCCTGTAGCATAGTAGTCATGTGCATCGTCAGCTAAAATGTCTCCGCTAACACAACCAACTAATGCAAATGCTCCAAATAATGCGACTAACAATAAAACGAGCTTCTTCATAGTTTCCTCTCCTTTTTCTTTTGAAATAAGCGCTTTCATTATATCATTTAATGCAAAGTTTAATCAATATTTTTGGTTTTTATACCATGTGAAACCGTTATTTTATTATCACACTGGTGAGTGGACTCAGTGTTAACGTGTTTCCAACCAGTGTTGCAGTGCCTTGACCCGCATACCCTCTAACGACTTCAAAAGTCACATTTGTGTATAAACTCAAGTCAATGACGACGTCACTCATACCTGTGTTATGAAATACACCGACTGTACTGTTTTGATAGGTCGATAGGAATCCACCAAAGTTTTGATAGCCATTAAATTCAAGTGGTGTATATGTACCTCTTGCAATTTCTGGATTTGCTTCTCTTAATAAGATAACTTTCTTGTAGTGATTATAGATACTGTTTTCATCAGCAAGTTGTGATTTGACTGTACCATTGGTTTGACGATCAGAATCATAGGTAGATCCAGCAGGATTTTCTACGTTATCTTTATCGCCCCATAACATGGCTAAACGTCTATTGGCATCTGTGTTTTCTGTTCCGCGGCTACCTTTCATCCCAATTTCTTCACCATAGTAAAGAAAGGGTGTACCGTAGGTCCAAATGTAAAGGTTTGCTGCCATTTGCATGCGACCATCAGGAACTGATAAATAACCCGCAGCACGATTCATATCATGGTTTGAAATAAAGGGCTGAAGAATAGCATCTTCACGAACTGATGTGATGAGGTTACGATACTGATTGATGTAAGTGACATAACTGTTAACAGATTCAACAGCATTTGCTGTCATCGCGATCATGCCTTCAGATTGCGCCATACCAAAATCAAAATTACTAAATGATTCGTAATAGGTTGCAATTTGAATATCTGGAGACCATGTTTCACCAACCACGTAAGCATCTGGTTTAATCTTTTTGACTTCCGTCATAAACCAGTTCCAAAATTCAACATTTTTATCATGTTCGTTGTAGTAAACATATTTAGTAGCATCTAACCTGAAACCTGAAACACCTAAATCAAACCAAAATTCTAAAATTGAAATAATTTCTTGACGAACGAGATCACTATCCATATTAAGTTCTGGCATTTGATCTGAAAAGTTACCTTCATAGAATAAATCGCCTTCAAATTCATAATATGTTCTACCCGGAATCTTTTCTTCTTGTGTCACAAAGGTGTAGTACTCTAGGTAAGGTGAATCCATCTCACCATTTTTCACTGCATCACGTGCATTTCTAAACCATTCATGATAAACAGATGTATGATTCAAAACAAGATCGATGATGATATTGATCCCACGTTCATCCGCTTTTTCAGTTAGCTCTTTAAAGTCATCTAAAGTACCATACGATGGATCAACTGACTTATAGTCTCTCACATCATATTTATGATAGCTTGGTGATTTCATAATCGGCATGAGCCATAAACCGGTCACACCTAGACTTTTACCTGATGAAAAATCACCATCATTTAAATAATCAAGTCGGTTGATGATACCGCGCAAGTCACCGATGCCATCTTTATTGGAATCTGAAAATGCACCCACGAAAATTTCATAGTAGACACGATACAAATCATCTTGTTCAACAATATCGATACCATCTAAAACAACTTCATATTCTTTAGGCTGACATGCTGTGATGGTGAATAATAAACTAAGAATTAAAACTAAAATACTTATTTTTTTCATGCATTAACCTTTCACAGCGCCTGCAGTGACGCCTTCAACATAATACTTCTGCATTGATAAGAACAAGGCTACAATAGGAATTGCAACGATGACACTACCTGCAGCAAACATGGTAAATCGATTGGGGTCAACGGTTGACTGCGAACCGTAAAGCATCATATATAGCCCAACGGCGACCGTATGAAGTTCCGGGTTCGTTTCCCCCAAGATGACCCTGGCGAAGATGAAGTCCATCCATGGACCTGTAAACGCCAATAAAGCTGTGTAAATGATAATCGGTTTAGATAAAGGTAAAATGATTTTAACGAATATCTGGAAGTTGGTTGCCCCATCTAATCGTGCAGATTCTAAGAGTGAATTAGGAATCAAGTCAAAGAAACCTTTAGCGACATAGAATCCTAAACCAGCACCTGCAGAATAAGCTAAGATGAGGGCAAACAGCGTCTGTGTTAAATTCATTGCTTTCAAAATATAATAAATCGCGATAATCGACATAAAGCCAGGGAACATACCTAAGATCAACGCGACATTTAAGAATGTTTTTCTCGCTTTAAACTTGAGTTTACTCATAACATAGGCAACTGATAACGTTAAGAACGTTGAAATCACAAATGAAATGAGTGAGATAAATAAGGTATTCGCAAACCATCTTGGGAACAAGGTGTTGTTAAACAGATTAACGAAATTGTCAAAACCAACAGCTTTTGGGAAATAGTTGGAAACGACAATACCAATGAGTTCACCTTGGTCATTTCTTTCTGTTCTAAAGGCACTTAGGACAATCCAAAGAATTGGATATAACCAGATGATTGACATAATAACGAGTGTTGCATAACCAGAAATTGTCGAAATGCGTTCTTGACGCTTAACACTCTTAAATTTAGATTTAACAGCTAAATTTGTCATTATTGGAACGCCTCCTCTTCTTTATATGCTTTACTCTTACGGTACGATAACAAGGTGCCTGTTGCTGTAATCAAGAATGTAAAGATACCAATCACAGAACCCATATTGTACTCATTTTCATCAATGGTCAGTTTATACAACCAGGTAACAAGTAAGTCAGTTGACCCTGCTTTATATCCTCCACCAACCGTTGGTCCACCACCTGTCAACAGATAAATAATGTTGAAACTTGTGATGTTGCCCACAAATGAGGTAATCAAATAAGGTGTTGTAACAAAGATGATGTAAGGTATCGTAATACTGATAAATGCTTGACGTTTTGTCGCACCATCAATTTGTGCTGCTTCATATAGATCTGTTGGAATATTCATTAAGATACCTGATGTCATCAACATCGTGTAAGGAATACCTACCCATAGGTTAACAAATAGAACCGTTGCTCTTGCTGTAATAGGGTTATTTGCTGTACCTAAGAATGAAACTGGCGCATTCACAATACCGGTGGTTACCAATAAATCATTGATAGGCCCATATTCTGAAAGAATACTTCTGACGGCTAAGAGTGAAATAAATTGAGGGATTGCAATGGTTAGAATAAAGACAGTACGCCAAACTTTCTTAAACTTAATCGTTCGCTTATTAATGAGTAGCGCTAATAAGATACCAGCGATATAGTTTGAGAATGTTGCAAAGAATGCCCAAACGAGTGTCCAACTTAAGACAGGGAAGAATCTAACTGCAACTTCACCTTGACCTGTAAACACACTCTTGAAGTTTTCAAATCCAACCCAGTCGAATAAGACTTGACCTGCTGGATGCTGTGCATCGAAGTTTGTAAATGCAATCAAAATCATGAACACAGTTGGTAAAACGGTGAAAACGATAATACCTAAGATAGCAGGTGTCAACATTGTTAAATGGAACCTACTATCAAACAGTTCAGCTAAATCTTCTTTAAATGTAGCTACCTTTTTTCCCTCACGTAATAATAGGTCATTATGGTATGAACTACTAATATTTGATAGGTAACTTGCTAAAAACATACCGAACAAACCCAGTGTGACGACACCAAATAGCATCATTAACATGGAATTGTCTGTCGGTGTGAACACATCACCTTGAACAGTACCTAAGGTTATCAAATTCGAGATGGCTTTGAAACCAATTGGAGTTCTATTAACGGTTGGTGACGTGATGAAGATAAATAGAAACATAGCTTGGATTAATAAATAGATTAACCCTTTTGCAATTTGTCGTCTTGCTAATTGACCAAAACCCATGATAAGATGTGAGATTTTCGTATAGATACTCCCATCCATGAATCGTTTAGCAAAACGAACGGATCTTTTCTTTACACCTAAAACAAAGCGCTTAAGGCCACGGTAGATACCGTAGCCAAAGCTTTTAATGGATTTAAGGATGGAGGAAAAGATTTTTTGAATCATTGGTTGCTTGTTAGCATTGACGTCATTCATGTGGTCCTCCTATAATAATCAAGTATTAAATACTACTCTTTATTTCCTGTTTTCCAAATATTTTCAATAATTAATAATTGTGCCTTAATGGCTTCATGTGTAGAGAATAAACCAGTTTCTGTACCGCTCTTATTTTCCAAAATTTCTAAAATGAGATCAGGACCACCCTTTGAATAGTAATAGAAATTGAAACGGTTATCAAAACCGAATGGTTGTGGAATACCGTATTCGAACATTTCAATTTGAGCTGATGCTAACTTCGCTTCTGTTGATGTGCCTGTCATAGATTCAAATTCAACTGCAGCATTCTTATAAGCTGGTAAGTTTTGAACTTGTTCATAAGACTTTTCTTGGATTTCTTTGCTAGAGAGATACTTAACGATATCTTGTAAGTATTCTTGGAACTTGCTGTTCTTCTTCATAACAAACATCTTCGCATCAGCAAATGTACCTGATTGGAAAACTGTACCTGCTTCAACTGTACCATATGCATCTTCTGCAGTAATCGTGAATGTTGGAAGTTTAGCAATTCCTAATTTGCTACCAAGTGCAGATTTAGCAGCATTATAATGCCATGCGCCTGAAATAACAGAAATAGAGATACCATCTTTTAATTCAATTTGCCATCCAGAGTCAGTTGGACGCTTAGGACCGTTTGCATCTGTAAAGAAGCGTTGACCCCATTTGAAAATGGAAACCATATCATCACCGGAAACATAGTTTTCGTTGATGTCGCCACCTTCATAAAGTTTTAATGATGATTCACCTGTTGTTGCATTTTTAGCTAACAGTAAGAATGAATTATTAAATCCATCTGTACCTGTTAATGATAACGCTTGCTTGTTAGCTTCTTTAGCTGCTGCTAAAATGCCTTCCCATGTTTGAACTTCAGTTTCATCAATATAATCTGTGTTGTAATAAAGCACGAGTGCTTGAGCAATGTATGGAACACCAAATGTGTAGGTTTGTCCACCGACAGTTCCTTTAATGACATTCTTGAATGTTTCTGGATTGTCATTTTCGATTTGAGCCAATAAATCAGGATCTGTAACAGGAGCAATACTACTTGATCCAGCGATTAATTTACCTAAATTGTCATGTGCGACAGTAAAGATGTCTGGACCTGCTTCCATATCTTCTAAATAAGTTGCAGCTGCTGAACCAGTATCAGCACCTTTAACTTCGATGGGGTGTGGGAATGCTTCACCGTTTGCATCTTCATAAGCTACGAGATAATCCTCGATAATGCCTTGATAGAATTCTACGGATTCAGTTCCTACCCAAATCGTAAGGGGTGCATCTTTTTTACAACCGATTAATGTAACAGCTGTTGCTACGATTAAAAGTAAAAATAAGATTTTTTTATTCATGTTTTCCTCTCCTTCATTTCATGAAATTATGCCTTCATTCTACCATTGAAAGAAATTTTATGCAAGCGTTTACTACTTCACCAATCAGTTTACTTTTTTATGATTTTATAGTATGATGAAAGCGATTTAAAAGCACACGTTTTTTTCATCTAGTTTGATGAAATTGGGGTTAAAAACGGCTTAGGAGGAGAGAAAAATATATGAAAAAATGGTTGATTTTTGCCTTAATGGTGCCATTTATAGCGTTACTGTTTAGTTTTTCAGTGAAAGCTGATTCAGTAACTGATGTTTATGTGCACTACTACAGGTATCAAGGTGACTATACAGACTGGAATCTGTGGGTTTGGAAAGAAAAACCGGTACCACAAGATGGGACGAGATATGCATTTGAAACAGATGATACCGCTACCAGTTTTAACTATGGTGGCACCGTAGTCAAAATATCGCTGACAGATGACTTCGAGGGAACCACACAATTAGGTATTATTGTTCACAAAGGAGCTTGGCTAGAAAAAGACATTGACAACAATCGTTATGTCGATATCCCAGAGAATCATACAAGCAGCGAGTTACATATCTACCTCGTTGAAGGTGATTCGAGAGTTGGTTATGGCATGGATGATCCAGATGGTCCTGATAAAAGTCCAAAATTCAGACGCGCTTATTTTAATTCACTTGATAACATCTTTTTTTCATCAACTGAAGAGTTAGCACCAACTGATATCAAGATTTATAAAGATGATGTTGAACTCACACCAGATGATATAACGATAGATGGTTTAAATGGAACCATTGTTTTAGGTGAAAATGTCGATTTTTCTAAAACATATAAGATAGAAGCTACATTTGGTGATAATTCAGTCAATGATTTTGAAGTAACCTACGATGGCATTTATGATTCAGCTGAATTCGAAACGGCTTTTGGTTATGATGGTGATGATTTAGGAGCAACTGTTGCCGGTGGTAAAACAACCTTCAAACTATGGGCTCCCATCTCATCTGCTGTAACATTAAACCTTTATCAAACTGGAACACCTGCAAATTATGGTGGGTCTGATACACCTACTCAAACAATTCCAATGATCAAAGGTGATCAAGGTGTCTACGTGGTTGAAGTTAATCAATCACTACATGGTACGTATTATACGTACTCTGTAACCAATGGTTCATCGACTTATGAAGTGATCGATCCATATGCGAAAAGTTCAGGTGTTAATGGTCTACGTGGTTTAGTCGTTGATTTTAGTCAAATCAACCCTGAAGGTTTCGAATACAATGATCGTCCAGATAACATGAATTCATACACGGATGCAATCATCTATGAACTTCATGTAAGAGATTTAACAACACATTCAAGTTGGAATGGTACAGAAACAAACCGTGGTAAATATCTTGGTTTAATCGAAAAAGGTACATCTTATCAAGGTGTCTCAACAGGTTTTGATCACATTGTTGAATTAGGTGTTACCCACGTTCAACTTCTTCCCTTCTTTGACTATGGTGTAGTTGATGAAACCAAAGTAGGTGATGCTGGATATAATGCATTTAACTGGGGCTACATGCCTTTAAACTTCAACGTGTTAGAAGGAACTTATTCAAGTGATCCATACAACGGTCTAACACGCGTGATTGAAATGAAACAAGTTGTTCAAGCATTCCATGAAGAAAATATACGTATTAACATGGATGTTGTCTATAATCATACAGGCTTATCAGCAGATTCAAACTTTAACTTGATTATTCCTGGTTATTACCATCGTAAGACAGATACAGGTGCATTCTCAAATGGATCAGGTACAGGTAACGAAACCGCATCAGAACGATACATGGTCAGAAAGTTCATGGTTGACTCCGTCTTATTCTGGGCAACTGAATACAATCTTTCTGGGTTCCGTTTTGACCTCATGGCACTTCATGATATTGAAACCATGGAATTAATTGCTGAAGAATTACATGCGATTGATCCAACCATCATGGTTTATGGTGAACCTTGGATGGGAGGAACTTCACCACTTCCAGCAGATCAACAAGCCGGCAAGGCAAACCTTTCACAAATTGAAGGTGTTGGTGCATTTAACGATGATTTAAGAGACGGTGTTAAAGGATCTGTTTTCGCACGTGCTGAAGGTGGCTTTATTCAAGGTAACTTCACAAATAATCTCATTCAACGTGTTCGTTATGGTATAGCAGGTGGTGTTGCACATCCACAGGTTACTGGTTCTAGTTTATCTAACATGCGTATTTGGCATACAGAACCTACAAAGACGATTAATTACGTAACTGCACATGATAACAATACACTCTATGATAAACTCTATCAAACGCTTGAAGAAGATGGTGATCTTGACTTAATTCCAGCTTTAATGAAACAAGCTAATGCTATTGTCTTACTATCTCAAGGTGTCTCTTTCTTACACGCAGGTGATGAATTTATGCGCAGTAAGCCAGCTGAAAATGGTAAAGGATTTGACCACAACAGTTATCAATCTCCAGACTCAGTTAATCAGCTTAGATGGGATTTAAAAGCTGAAGCAGACAAGATGGAAATCTTTGAATACTATAAAGATCTAATTGCGTTTAGAAAAAACCATGATGCATTGCGCATGACAACATCTGGTGAAGTTATTAGTAATCTTGAATTCATCTATACGGATGTAACAGGCATTATGGCTTACACATTAACATCAGGTTCAACTGATGATGCATTTGATGAAATGCTTATCATCCATAACGCAAATCGTAAAGCTACGAAGTTGAAACTTCCTACAGGTGGCGGTTGGGTTTTAGTTGGTAATCTGGAACAATTATCTGATGAGATGATTTCTTCTTATGAAGGTGGTTCTAGAATCAGTGTTCCAGCTCATGCAAGTTATGTGCTATATCGTGATCCATCCATTGGTGATTATAACGCTGTACCTCTCATTATCGGTTTATCTGTTGGTGGCGTCGCCTTATTAGGTGGTGGAACATTCTTAACGCTTTATCTCTTAAAGAAGAAAAAAGCTATAATTGTATAAAAAGTAGAAGGCAAACTCTCGATGTGAGAATTTGCCTTTTTTATTATTGAATGATTTATGCTGATGTTGTGAAGATAATAGGTTGTTCGGTACTGAATGAAGGATATGATGCTGCTTGATTTCTTAGAACATCTTCGAGTAAATCTCTGATTAATATGCCTGTATCAACAGGATCAACACCTGAAACGAAGGGATACTCAGGTTTATCAAAGATATAATCATTGGTTGCTACTTTATAATAGGTATCATCTTGTAGTTGATATAAAGAAAGCCCACTACGATACATGATGGCCACTTGTGAATTGGCAAAATCTTTAATGTCTTCACCAGTGATGTAAACATATTTCACACGATTATCAAATGGGAAGATTTGATAAAGGGTTGCTACTGTAATATGTTGACCTTCTGATAAAGTTGCTCTGGTACCACCGTAATTATGAATACCAAGATCCGCATCAACTGATCGTCTCATGATTTCAGCCATAAAGTCAGATAAAGCAGCTTGATTGTAATAATCTGATGATGTGATGATCACTTCATTGAGTAAATCGTCTATTGCTAACTTGTATTCATTAATTAATTCTTGTATCGATGAGTTACCTTGTGATAGTCTTGATTCAATCTTAATATAATCTGTTTTTTCAGTACTTGAACGTGTTGGGTGAAGATTTGTCAGTTGAAAATCAGTCACTTTTTTATCTGAATCAATCGTTAATATCACTTGACCAACATATTCTCCATTAGCTTTTGACTGAAGAACAGGTGCATCAACGCCAGCACGTGTGATGATTTGAGTGTAACGTGAATGTGAGTGACCGTTAAAGATTGCATCAACTCTGTAATCTCCAGTTAATGCAGCAATCCCTCTGTTGGTTTGATCACTGTTACCATGTACAACTGCTAAAACGACATCAACATCTTCTTCTGTACGTAAGTAATGTGCATAATAGGATGCCCATGTGATGGGATCATCAAACATGTAATCTTGAATGCGTGCTGTTGCGATAGAGTCTTCAAGTCCGTATCCCATAAGACCAATGATACCTACTTTAATATGTCCTTTTTGGACGATCGTATATGGTTCAATAAAATCTGGAAGTTCCATCGTATCTTTTCTAAAGATATTCGCACCTAAAATAGGAAAATCAGCTTGTATTTCACCTGATGATGGATCTTTATACTTTTGAATGGTTTCTAATCCCCAATCAAATTCATGATTACCTAAAACAAAGGCATCAAGTTTCATGATGTTGAGCATATCGATCATGGAACTACCATAATAGTAGTTAGAAAGTATGTTTCCTTGTAGTAAATCACCGCCACCTATAAAGAGGGTTTGATCTGGATTAAGTTCTTTTTCGTTTAAAACAAGATTTCCAATGACAGATAATCCTAATTGATCATTAAACGCCTCAATTGCACCATGTGTATCATTGATGTAGTAAATTGTTAGGTCAACATCAGGGATAGACTCACTGATTGTTATTGTGCGTGTTGATGTTGATCGATTGCCTGCGGCATCAATAATTGAATAGGTGATTGAGTATGTTCCTGGAAGCACATAATCAACATCGTTATCATCAATTTCAATACTGGATGAAAGATTACCATCGACTTCATCTATTGCTGTGACACCTTCACGTAAATCAGGTAGCGCATCACCGATGACATAACTAAGGTTAGATAATCCTTTAAGTTCTGGTGCGGTCACATCAACAAAAGGCGCTTTCGTAATCGTGATTAAAAGTGAAGCGATTGTTTCATTGCCTGCTTGATCTTTAACACTTAAAAATACAGGATATGTACCTTCTTTTGTCCAATCAACAGATTGATCATCAATCGTGATGTTAAGTGTTAATATACCATCTTGTTGATCTTGTGCAACAACACCTTCTAATATGTTAGGTAAGGTATCTCCTATCGTATAGGAGATGTCATTAAGTTTTAAAAAATAGGGTGGGATTTTATCTAGTTGCTCAGTGGTTTGGCAACTCGTTAAAAAAATGAGTATTATGAGTGTAGCCAAACGAATAAAAAATCTTTTCATGTCATAACCGTCCTTTGCAAAAGTATTATAACATAAAGGTTTATTTCATTCTAAATTATTGTGTGATATAATGACATTCGTGAGGTGACAAGATGAATAAACCACATCATTTACTAGAATTGTTTTGGGAATTTTTTAAAATTGGTGCTGTAACCTTTGGTGGCGGATTAGCGATGATGCCGATTATGAGACGAGAAGTCGTTGAATCTAAGGGATGGGTAACCGATGATGACATCATTAAAATTTTGGTGATCTCAGAATCGACTCCTGGCGTATTTGCAGTTAATGCAGCAACCTTTATCGGTTATAAAATTGGTGGCTTTAAAGGATCTGTTGCGGCTACTTTAGGTGTTATCATACCTAGTTTAATAACGATTTCAATCATATCGTTTTTTATTCTTCAATTTAAAGAACTCACACTGGTTTCCTATGCCTTTTATGGCATACAAGCAGCTGTAGCACTTCTTATTTTTAAAGCAGCTCTCAAATTGTCAAAAAAGATTCATTTTAATGTGTTTTCATGGATTATTTTAATATCATCCATTTTGTTTGCTACATTTACACAAATCAGTGTCTTATATCTTCTACTTGTCGGTGCTATCTTAGGAATAATTTATGGCATGGTAGAAAACATTAAGGGGGCTAAAAACATATGATTTTAGAACTCCTTAAATTAGCATGGATTTTCTTTAAGATTGGACTCTTTACCTTTGGTGGGGGTTATGCCATGATCCCACTGATGGAATCTGAACTTGTTTCGAGAAATCTCATTGATATCAATACACTTTATGACTTTATTGGTATTGCAGAATCAACACCAGGACCAATCGCTATCAATATGGCAACGTTTATTGGTAACGAAGCGATGATTGATTATGGATTTTTAGCTAGAATCTTTGGGTCAATCGTGATGACAACTGCCGTGGCACTTCCTTCGTTTATCATCATTTTATTAATCGCATCTCTTGGTAGCAAGTTTCTAGAAAGCAAGTGGGTTCAACATGCATTTACTGGACTTAAACCAACGGTCATTGGATTGATTTTATCTGTATCAGTCGGTTTAATGATTCGTCTTGTGTTACCACTAGTCAATATTGAAGATTTTGTGTTTGATGTGTCCATATTTAATTATCAAAATCTCATCATTTTCGGCATCTTAGTCTTCTTATCGATTTTCGTTAAAAAGATTTCACCGATTAAACTTATTTTGATTGCTGCTGTTTTAGGAATCATTATCTATAGTATAAGTTGAGGGACATTATGAAAGACTTAACATGGTTAAAGAACAGACTGATTGCACATCGTGGATTGCATACCAAAGATGGACATATACCAGAAAACTCATTAGCTTCTTACCAGCAAGCGATTGATCACGGTTATGCCATTGAACTTGATGTTAATATTTTAAAAGATGGTACAGTTGTATGTTTTCACGATCACACGTTAAAACGAATGTGTGGCGTAGATTTAGAATTATCTGAAGTCAACTATGATGACATCAAAGCATATAAACTATTACATACCGATCAAACGATATCGACACTATCTGATGTATTAACATTCGTTGCTAAAAGAGTACCCCTTTTAATAGAACTAAAACCTCATGGTAACGTTAAAGAATTAACACATGCTGTGATGGATATTCTTAAAAATTACGATGGAACCTATGCCCTATTCTCATTTCATCCCAAAGTTGTTTATCTTTTGAAAAAACATTATCCAGAAGTGATTCGTGGTCAAATTGCTGAATCATTTAGCCAAGAAAACCACATGAATCCTGTTGTTAAAAAGATGATGAAGCATATGGTATTTAATCCTTTAACAAAGCCAGATTTCATTTCTTATGGCATCAAAGATTTACCGAATAAGTCCTGTGATAAGTTAAAGAAAAAAGGCATAACCATTATCAGTTATGCCGCAAGAAATCAAAAAGAATTTGCATTTGTTAAATCACATTATGACAATGTTGTGTTCGAATATTTTACACCAAAAAAATAAGGGTGAAAGATCACCCTTTTTTGTTAGTCCATATCGACATCAAAGTTTTCTAATAACGATTTTTTCTGAATCACTGCATCACCATGTTTTGTCAAGAACATCGTGATAAATGCAGATGCTACAAAGAGTGTTGCATATGGGAAGAGGACTTTTGGATGGATTAAATCCATGAAGAACCCTGATAAAATCGGAGTTAAAATTTGTGCAGCCATACTGAATGCATAATAGTATCCCGTATACTTACCAACATTGGATCCTTTTGAAAGTTCAACAACCATAGGGTAAGAGTTAACGTTAATCGTTGCCCAACCAATACCGGTTAAGCCGAACACAATAAACATAATCCAACCTGTATCTTTGCTTAAGAAGAACACACTACCGAAACAGAGAGTCAATAACACGATACCTGCTAAGATAGTCTTTCTACGACCAAACTTGGTGGATAGTATACCAATAGGAATAAAGGCGATAATTGCTGTAACATTAGCGATCAGTAATGGTACTGTAAATGATGGAAGTTGTAAAATCTTGGGTGCATAATCTGAAACCTTGGTCATGACAGCGTTATATCCCATAAACCATAAGAAGACAGAGAATAAAATCAAATAGAGTGATGTACGTTTATCTTTTGGAAGCTCATGCATATCATGGACTTCACCATCTTCTTCAACAAGACCAAAACGTTCATCATCCACTTCTTTCTCTTGAACAAGTTTAGGTTCTTTAACCTTCCATAAGAAAATACCTAAAACAGTTAACATGATGACGCCTACACTGATAAATGCACCGGTATAATGAACGTATGATTTACCACCTAATCCTAGAACAGTAAGTAAAATCAGCGATGTCACACCAGCTGCCGCACCCATCAAATTAATGATCGCGTTCGCTTTGGAGCGAAGAGGTTTCATGGTGACATCAGGCATCAACGATACAGCAGGTGATCTAAAGATGGACATGAAGATCAATGCGATGAGTAATACACCCACGAAAACAATAAAGTTTACTGGATTTTCAGCAGTAACTTGCCAAGCAACTTCACTTAAATATCTGTGATAATAACCATCTAAATAAGAGAGTTCTATCTGATCAAGGGTTTCTGCACCATTATCATCTAATAGATCAACCATAGGATGGTAAACAGATTCACGATAACGGTCATAAGCTTTTTGTGAAATATCACCGCTTAAACGCATGGCTTCACGATCGATTTGCATCTCCGTGATAATAGCTGTCCAATACAGTGGTTCTTGACGTAAATTATCTGAGGATTCAGTAATCCATTCATATTTTTCAATGATATCTGTTTCTTGAATACGAGCCGTTTGAATATTATCAGTAAATGATAAACCGATAAATGCAAATGCTGCAACTACAGTACCTACAATAATGAATGGGGTTCTACGCCCTAACTTGTGATTTGTTTTGTCAGAAATAGCCCCAAAAAGTGGAAGCATAAACAACGCTAAGACATTATCGAGTGCCATGACCACGCCAGACCATGTTTGATTTAAACCAAATTTATCAATGAGGATCTTGGTAATAATGGAATCGTATGTTTGCCAAAAAATAGAGATGATAAAAAATGCTAGACCAACATAAAACACTTTCTTGTAATCAAGTTTCATAGGTTCACCTTATTCATTAATTTTTTATTGCTTATTTGAATTATAACACGAGAACTTAAAACAAGCGATGTCCAAACGTAAAAACAACGTCAAAAAGGACATCCCGAGGGATATCCTTGACGTCTTATGCGATAGATTCAAAGCCAATACAAAGTGCTTTTTGATTGACAGGTAACATCGATAGTTTCTTAGAGCCTAAGAAATATTTCAACGATTCGATAATAACCTCTTCTTTAAAAATATCAACTTTCTTTAAATAAGCACCTAACATCACCATATTAGCAACCTGAGGTTTATCAAGTGATTGCGCAAGCTCTGTCATCGGTACCGCATACACATTAGCATGAGGTGCATCGACATCACGTTTGATTAATGATGAGTTATAAAAGATATTACTATGATCTTTTGTCTTTTGAGCAAACTTAGCTAATGATGGTTCATTAAAAACTAATAAGTCATCTGATTTTTGAAAAACAGGTGAATATATCGGTTTATCACTGATAACAACTGAACAATTTGCAGTTCCTCCACGCGTTTCAGGTCCATAGGTTGGTACCCATAAACTGTAAAGACCTTGTAGATTAGCAGCATATGCGATCAGTTGACCGGTTAACATGACGCCTTGTCCGCCAAAGCCAGCGATTCTAATTGATCTAATCATTGGCTTCCACATCCTTATAAACACCGAGTGGGAAGACAGGTAACATGTTATCTCTTGACCAATCAAGTGCTTGTCTTGGCTTCATGCCCCAGTTTACTGGACATGTTGAAACGACTTCAATCATAGTGAAACCTTTATTTTCTAATTGATAAGTAAAAGCTTTTTTAATCGCTTTTTTCGCTTTACGAATATGTGCAACATCATGAAGTGATACACGTTCAACATAAGCTGCACCTGTGATTTGTGAAATGATTTCAGCCATCTTTAAGGGTGAACCGTGAAGCTCTTTGATTCTACCTTGTTGTGATGTGGTTGATACTTGTCCTAGCAGAGTTGTTGGTGCCATTTGGCCACCTGTCATCCCGTAAGTTGCATTGTTAGCAACGATCGCTGTAATATTTTCACCGCGGTTAGCTGCATGAATCGCTTCTGCAATACCGATTGAACCAAAGTCACCATCACCTTGATAGGTGAAGACAACACGGTCAGGTAAAATACGTTTAATACCTGTAGCAGTTGCACATGCACGACCATGTGGAACTTGTTGGAAATCAGTATTGAAGTAGTCATAACTGAACACTGAACAACCAACTGAAGCTATACCAACAGTTTTACCAAGAACACCTAGTTCTGCTAGAACTTCAGCTACAAGCTTATGTAATATACCATGGGTACAACCTGGACAATAATGGGTATGGACATCAGTTAAGCCATTCGTTCTTTCATATTTGATCATGATTCCACCACCTTGTCTTCAAAATGCAAGATTGCATCTACAATTTCTTCTGGATCTGGTACCATACCGCCAGCTCTACCATAGAATCCTACTTTGTGTCTTCCTTTGTTAGAGATAAGGACATCATCTAGCATTTGACCCATGCTCATTTCTGCAACTAAGATACCTTTACACGTCTTAGGAATGAGATCAAAAGCTTTTTTAGGATATGGCCATAATGTAATTGGACGAATTAATCCGACCTTAATTCCTTTTTCCTTAAGTGTATCAATCGCTGAACGTGCGATACGTGATACAGTTCCATAAGCTACGATGACATAATCAGCATCTTCAACACCAATCACTTCAACTTTAACTTCGTTCTTCGTAATTTCACGATATTTAGCCTGAAGGGCTAGATTATGCTTTTCCAAATAAACTGGATCTAAACCTAATGAGTTAATGATGTTTCTGCCTTCATGATAGTCTGTTCCTGTTGTTGCGTAATTCTTAGGTTTAATATCACGTTTCTTGATTGGGCGATCCATATCAACAGATTCCATCATTTGACCGATTAGACCATCTGCTAAAATCATAACTGGATTTCTGTATTGATCAGCAATGTCAAATGCTTCTTTCATGATATCAACTGTTTCTTGAATGGATTCAGGTGCTAAAACCACTAAGTTATAGTCACCATTACCACCACCGCGGGTTGCTTGGAAATAGTCTGCTTGAGATGGTTGAATACCACCTAAACCGGGGCCTGCTCTCATCACGGATACGATAACACAAGGCAATTCAGAACCAGCTAAATAACTAATACCTTCTTGCTTAAGTGCAATCCCAACTGATGAAGATGATGTCATAACACGTGCACCAGCTCCTGCAGCACCATAAACCATGTTAATCGCTGCAACTTCAGATTCTGCTTGAACAAAAACCTTACCTTTTTCAATTAAATATTTTGACAAATATTCTGGAATTTCATTTTGAGGTGTAATAGGATAACCAAAGAACGCATCACAACCTGCTTGAACTGCAGCTAATGCAATAGCTTGATTACCTTTGATGAGAACTTTACTCACTCTGCTACCTCCACTTTAATGACTGAATCGGGACAAACGATGGCACACTGTGCACATGCGATACATTTATCCATATCGGTGACAGATATTAAATTGTACCCATTAGAATTCATGCGCTCTTTATCGAGATATAAAATGTCGACAGGGCAAAATGTGGCACAGAGTTCACACCCCTTGCAAGATTCGTTGTCAAATGTTAGTTTTCCTTTTTTCACAACTTCACTCCCTTATCTTTTAATATAGTTATCTTGTACGTTGTTAATCGTTTCAATACGTTTCTTAGCGAATACCTTAGCTGCTTGTTGCGTATGAATACCTTCAGTTTCAGCAATCTTAAAGATTTCTAATAAACGGTCATAAATCTTTTCGATATCACGTGTTGCACGACCGATATTGTATTCTTTTAATTCATGATAAACGTTGATTAATCCACCGGCATTAATAACAAAGTCTGGTGCATAAAGGATGCCCTTATCTTTAATCATGTTGCCATGAATATCTTCATCTAATAAAACGTTATTTGCTGTACCAGCAATGACTTGTGCTTTGATTTGTGGAATGGATTCATCATTTAAGACACCACCTAAAGCACAAGGTACTAAAACGTCAACATCAAGTGCAAAATATTTCTTTGGATCGACGAATTCAACTTCTGGATGTTCTTTTTTCATACGATCGATATGCTTTTGATTGATTTCACAGAAGTAAATCTTCTTAGCTTTCGCTTCAACAAGTTTTTTAATTAAGTAATAACCAGTTTGTCCTGCTCCTTGAACTGCGAATGTGTATTTGGTGAAATCTTCATTGCCAAATTTATATTGCATAGCTGCACGAATACCATGGAATGCACCAAGTGCTGTCATAGGTGATGGATTGCCTGATTTTCCTTCAAGACCTACAACGTAATCTGTTTCCATCGCAACGAAATCCATATCTTTAGTGCTTGTATTCACATCTTCAGCAGTGATATAACGTCCATTTAAGCTTTGTACGTAACGACCTAGCGCTCTAAAGTAACCTTCTGATTTTACCTTTTCTGGATCGCCAATAAGAACTGTTTTACCCCCACCTAAATTTAAACCTGCAGCTGCAGCTTTATAGGTCATACCTCTTGCGAGTCTTAAAGCATCAATAACAGCTTCTTCTTCGCTTGCATAATTCCACAGTCTAGTACCACCAAGGGCTGGTCCTAATGTGGTGTTGTGTATGCAGGTAATTCCTTTTAAACCTGTCGTCTTATCATAAAAATAGACGACTTGCTCGTACCGGTGTTTAGCCATGTACTCAAAATGCTTGAAATCGTTCATGTTATTCTCCCTTCACTTTTTAAAAGCGCTTACATCATTCATTATAGCATAGCATATATGATTTATCATATATTTTTGGGGAAATCATCAAATTTCACACAAATCGATTATTTTTGATTTATTTATGCGCATTTGTTAAAAAAGAAAGAAAATGTGTTGTCAGTTTTCATGAAAAGAACAAAAGTGAATAAATTCACTCGGGGCGATTAAATCGCCTTTTCTTTTTTC
>CAZETB010000020.1:0-29879 GCA_964514865.1 uncultured Mariniplasma sp.
GATGAAAAAGATCCTGCTTTCCTTCACCCCACCAAACCGATTGGAAGTTTTTATACGAAAGAAGAAGCGGAAAAGTTAGAACAAAACATGGGTTATACCATGGTGGAAGATGCAGGTCGTGGCTATCGGAGAGTTATCGCATCTCCAAAACCAATTGATATCATCGAAAAAGAAAGTATCTTAACACTACTTAATCAAAAACATATCGTAATTGCTGCTGGAGGTGGTGGCATACCAGTGATTGAACATGATGGTAAACTCGTTGGTATTGATGCCGTAATTGATAAAGATTTTGCAAGTGCTAAGGTTGCAGAAATTGTTGGTGCTGATGAACTGATCATTTTAACTGCAGTTGAACACGTGTTTATCAATTACAACACCAAAGATCAAAAAGCGTTAACGGATGTAACGATTTCTGAATTAGAAACATACTTAAGTGAGTCACACTTCAAAAAAGGATCGATGTTACCCAAGATTGAAGCGTGCATGTCATTCGTTAAGGCAACTCAGCGTCCTGCTGTGATTGCATCACTTGATAAAGCTGTTGATGCCTTTAAACAAAAGAGCGGAACGATTATTCGTCCATAACAAAAAAGGGGTGCTAGCTAGCACTCCTATTTTTTCATAATTTCGATACCAGCATGTTCACCCTGGAGTGCCCCCAAAAAATGTATCCGACTTTAAATAGAGTTTAATGATAAAATTAAACCAATAAAGGGGTACGATGTTATGAAAGGTTCACGATTTACAACTGAACAAATCATTATGAAATTAAGAGAGATGGAAATACACATTTCACAATGCATGAGCGTATCAGAAGCTGTACGTCAAATAGGTATTAGTGATGCGACTTATTATAAGTGGCGATCTAAATATGCCAATATGACAACATCTGATGCGAGAGGACTCAAAGATTTAGAAATTGAAAATAACAGGCTTAAAAAGCTTGTCTGGTATTGGGATTTAATCGTAGAACGGTCAGATATCAACATGTGATCAAAGGTGATGAAGATGAAGTCACAGCTAAGATGATCGAACTCGCTACTCAGTATGGTAGATATGGCTATAGACGTATCACAGCGATGTTAAAGACTTTGGGTTATGATATCAATCATAAGCGTGTTGAACGCATATGGAAAGAAAACGACTTAAAAGTGCCAAAGAAACAGCCTAAACGTAAGAGACTATGATTAAACGATGGTAGTTGTATAAGGCTGAGACCAAAATATAAAAACCATGTTTGGAGTTATGATTTCGTAACAGATCAGCTAGAGAACAAAAAGAAGCTTAGATGGCTCAATATCATTGATGAATATTCAAGGAGATGCATCTTCAGTGAACCAAGGCGAAATTGGAGACACCAAGATATCATTGAAGTGTTAATGGATTGTTTTATCCTTCATGGTGTGCCAGCACACATGAGAAGTGATAATGGTCCTGAGTTCATTGCTAAAGAACTCAGGAAGTGGTTTAAAGATATTGGTGTCATCTCTGCTTATATTGAACCGAGTAGTCCTTGGGAAAATGGATACTGTGAATCATTTAACAGTAAGATGAGAGATGAATTCCTAAATATGGAAGTGTTTAGTACATTAAATGGGGCTAAGGTACTTACAAAAGAGTGGGTTCTATATTACAATACCATTAGACCTCACAGTTCATTAAACTATCAACCGCCAGCACCGCTTACAATTCAAGAACTAAGATCTTAAATCTCTATTCTATTTTGGAACATTTTATGGGGCAGTGCAAGAAGATTTCAAAAGAAGTCGCATCTATCTACCGACATCATGAATGCAACAAGCAAATTATTCTAAGGACCAATTATCTCGTGGTATCATAAATAGTGAATTTATAAATATGTTTGAGTATCTTGCACAAAAAGCAGAAAAATTATTATAAGCGAGCATTAGCAGATCTCTACATGTTTACTGATGATGTTAAAATTCCTTAAGGATTATCCATCATTTTATATCGCGACATCATTCAAGCATGTCGTAACGGACATTATGATGTATTTAGTCAAAAAAATTACGTGAGTGACACACGTAAGGATGAACTTATTCAAGCATACATTCAATCATTCAAGCGAGGTTAAAACGATGTCAAATGTCTGGGGTTTAGTTGGATCATATGTACTTATCTTTCTCATTATCGGCATTTCTACAATTTTGCAAAAAGCAAAGTTGATCAGTGATGAAGGAGCGCGCAAGTTCATTCACATCGGTGTATCGAACTGGTGGATTTTAGCTATGTATTTCTTCAATGATGACAATGCAGTATGGTTTGCGATGATTGTGCCATTCACCTTTATCATCTTGAACTACATTTCATACCGCACAAACTTATTGAAAGCTATGGAACGTGGTGGAAAAGGTAATTTAGGTACGGTTTATTTCCCTATTTCATTATTAATTTTAGTGGCACTCACCTTTGGTGTTTTAGAAAATCCATTTATCGGAGCTGTTGGTATTTTGGTCATGGGTTATGGTGATGGTTTAGCAGCTGTGATTGGTAAGGCATATGGTAAACACAAACTTGCATTTGGTAAGTCCATTGAAGGATCTATAACGATGTTTGTGGCATCCTTTATCGTTGTTTTCCTCATTTCATTATTTACACAGTCTATTGCAATCTCGTTGATATTAGCATTAGGTGTTAGCGCATTAGCAACCATCGTTGAACTGATTACACCTAAAGGTATAGATAATCTTTCAGTACCTTTAAGCACATCTTTCACCTACTATTTATTATTACTTATCATCTAGAGGTGGTTTATGCTTACTCAGATTTTAATTGGCATTGGTATAAGTCTTATCATAGCAGGATTAGCTTATTTAAAAAAATCACTTAATCAAAGTGGTTTATTTACTGCTACACTTTTAGGTGCCGTGATTTATGCATTTGGTGGCCTTGTTCTTTGGGGATCACTGATTGCGTTTTTTATTTCTTCATCATTGATTACTAAAGTATCAGAAAAAAGTGAAAAAAAGGTGAGTAAAGGACGCAACTATGTTCAGGTACTTGCAAATGGATTGGTTGCTGCTGTCTTTTCTGTCATCTATTATTTTATGCAAATGGAAATCTTTTTACTCGCAGCAGTTGTTTCAGTAGCAACATCTAATTCGGATACATGGGCTTCTGAAATAGGTTCACTATCTAAGGGTAAAACATTTTATATTTTAAATTTTAAGATTGCTCCTAAAGGTGTATCAGGTGCTATTTCAGGATTAGGTACCGTCGCTTCATTTTTTGGTTCATTCTTTATTGCAGGTTTCTTCTTAGCTCTTTATGCCATTATTTATGGTATTGGCATGGAAGATTTCTTAATATTTGGAGGTATCATCACGATCTGTGGTTTCTTAGGAAATCTCATAGACTCTTATTTAGGAGGCTTTTTACAAGCGAAGTATCGTGGTGTTGATACAGGAACATACACAGAGAAGAGATGGCTTCCTAATGAAAAAGTCATTTTAGCATCTGGATTAGCGTTGATTACGAATGATGCTGTTAACTTGCTTTCTGGTTTAGCAGCTTCACTGATCACATTTATTTTCTTTATATGAATGAACATCGTATATTAAAATTAAAACCCGGATGGAACGAGAAGGGGTCATATGTATTATATTGGATGCAGCAGTCTCAACGCGTCCATTATAATCACGCACTGATGCATGCGATTGAACTGGCAAATGAACATGATTTACCAGTTGTTGTTTTTTTTGGATTAACGAAATCGTATCCATCAGCAAACCTTAGACATTATCAGTTTATGCTTGAAGGTTTAAAAGAAGTGAAAGCCATCATTGAAAAGCTTCACATGACATTTGTTTTTAGATTGATTTCACCTGAACAAGGTGTTAAAGACTATTTAAGTGATGCAGCTTGTCTTGTTATGGATTATGGATACTTAAGACATCAAAAAGATTGGCGTAAAGATGTTTTAGATCATGCAGTTCATCATCAATTACCATTAGGTATCGATATGGTTGATACTGATGTGATAGTACCTGTAAGATATATTTCAAATAAAGCAGAATATGGTGCCTATACACTAAGACCCAAATTGATGAAAGCATATCGAGACTTTAGAGATTTTAAACGTCTTCCTGTTTGTTTATGTGAAAAAAAGATGGATCTATCATCAGACGATGATCTATCAGATATTCACAACTTATTAAGTCAACTCGATATCGATAAATCGGTAGAAGCATCACCTATCTATCGTGGTGGTTATACACAAGCAAGTCACATGTTTACTGAATTTGTGATGGAAAAGGCTAATCATTATGATGAAAGTAATGACCCATCCAAATCATTGACATCAAAAATGTCAATGTACTTACATTTTGGACAAATATCAAGTTTAGAATTATTGGATCGTTTGTTTCTTGCTCAGTCACAAGGACACATTCAAGGTATATCGTTTGATCAATATGTCGAGCAACTTTTAGTAAGAAGAGAACTCGCATTTAATTATGTCACGTATCAAAAAGGATATGATCAGTTTGAGACGATGACAGAACCATGGGCATACCAAACCATGAAAGCACATGAAAACGATATGAGATCGTATCTTTATGATCGAGATGATTATATAAACTTTAGAACGCATGATCCTTATTTTAATGCTGCTATGATTGAAATGGTTAAAACGGGTTACATGCATAATTACATGCGGATGTATTGGGCGAAGAAGATTATTGAATGGAGCCCGTCATTTAAAGAAGCCTATGAGACGATTAAATATTTAAATGATACATACTTTATTGATGGTAGAGATCCCAACTCCTATACAGGCATTGCATGGTGTTTTGGTAAACATGATCGTGCATGGACAGAAAGAAACATTTTTGGTAAATTGCGATACATGAATGATAAGGGATTAGAAAAAAAGTTTGATATTAAAAGCTATGTATTATATATGAATGCCTATTTATGATAAAAATATTTCATAACTTTTTCTATAAAAGGACTGCAAAACCTTGTTAAATCTTTGATTTAGTTGTAATATAAGGCTAAAGAGCAGTAGCATAATGAGTTACGCAACAAGAGACATACGCTTGTTGCGTTTTTTCGTTTCATCACACAATAAATTAGGAGGAGTAGGTATGCGAAAATTTTTAATGATTTTGGCCTTTTTGTTTATCGCTATAGGTATTGCCTCATGTACCGGTGCACAAAACATCACGGTCACGTTTGAAGAGAACGGAGGTGAAGCTGTTGAAGACATGGTTATCAGTATCAATTCAACCAGCATTAACTTACCAACACCAGTTCGTGAAGGTTTTACATTTGATGGTTGGTATTTAACGACAGATTTTACACAACCATTTACGATTGCAGCACTGTTGACACAAACGGGATCTGTGACGCTTTATGCTAAATGGACAGAAGATGTCACGCAATACACCATCACATTTGAATCAAATGGTGGTAGTAGTGTCACAGCAATAACACAAGGTGCTGGAACAACAGTTACAGCTCCGACAAATCCAACAAAATCTGGATTTACATTTGGTGGCTGGTTTAGCGATTCTGCTTTAACGACAGCATACACATTTGGAACGATGCCTGCAGAAAACATCACACTCTATGCTAAATGGGTTGCAGAAGTTACCAATCAAACCATCACATTTGAATCGAATGGTGGTAGTGCTGTAGCTAATCTAGTAGCTGCTATAGGAAGTACGATTGCTGCACCAACAGCACCAACAAAGATGGGTTATACGTTTGGTGGCTGGTATAGTGATTCTGCTTTAACAACGGCATACACATTTACAACGATGCCGGCTGATGCACTTACACTTTATGCAAAATGGACATTAAATAATTACACAATCAGTTTTGAAGAAAATGGTGGTAGTGTTGTAGCTGATAAGACACAAGGATACAATACAGCTGTGGTTGCTCCAACAGCACCAACGAAGGTGGGTTATACATTCGCTGGTTGGTTCAGTGATCAAGCATTAACAACAGCATACACATTTACAACCATGCCTGCACAGAACATCACACTTTATGCGAAGTGGACACTAAATAATTATACGATTACCTTTGAAGAAAACAATGGTAGTGCAGTCGCAGATATTACACAGGGATATAATACAGCAGTGGTTGCACCTACAGCACCAACGAAGATGGGTTACACATTCGGTGGTTGGTATAGTGATTCTGCGTTAACAACAGCGTATACATTCTCAACAATGCCAGCACAAAATATCACGCTTTATGCGAAGTGGACATTGAATAACTATACAATCACATTTGAAGAAAATGGTGGTAGTGCAGTTCTTGATATCACACAGGGATATAATACAGCAGTGGTTGCTCCAACAGCACCAACCAAGATGGGTTACACATTCGGTGGTTGGTACAGTGATTCTGCTTTAACAACAGCGTACATATTTGGTACCATGCCAGCACAAAATATCACGCTTTATGCGAAGTGGGATGCTGTCACATACACCATTACCTTCATGAATGTTGAAAATTTATCACCAATGACACTTGCTGCAGGTGCATCTATCGTAATTGCAGATCCAACTAAAGAAGGTTATGAATTCCATGGTTGGTATATCGATCAATATTTCATTACACCATTTGAAGCATTAACAATGCCAGAAACCGATCTCGTTCTTTATGCGAAATGGTTACCTGCTAAATACCTTGTACACTACAACACAGATGGTGGTACGTTAATTGATGATGCATGGGGTATTTACACATTTGAAATCCCAGTTCCTGATATGACACCAGATAAAGAAAACTTCATGTTCGTCGGATGGTATTTAGATGCAGCATTAACCATTGTTTATGATAATCAAATGATGCCAGCTAGTGAAGTCACACTTTATGCGAAATATATAGCTGATACAGCAACATTAACAATTGCTGAGGTTTTAGCTTATAAACCAGGTCATGCAAAAGTCAGTGGAACTATCGTTTACAAATTCGTAACAGGTCAACCTGGTTACTATGTCTCTGATGGTACGGGTATTATCTTTGTCTTAGCACCAGCTGATTTACCAGTTGGTACGATGATTGAATTTGAAGCTGATTTCGGATTCTTTGAATATACACCTCAATTCACGAATCAGACAAACCGTAATATCATCACTGAAGGAACACCGGAAGTTCTTGTATTTAATGAACTACCTATTTCAATGATTGTACATCAAAATCCAAATGATTATTCAGTCATGGGTTTACCAGTTACCATTGAAGGTGTTTTAACATTTGATGGCATGAGATTCTCATTAACTGAAGCTGGAACAGGTGAACAAGTTATTATCAATTCTAAATCAATTGATATGATGTCAAATCCATTCGCAGGTCATGTGGGTGAAACGATGCGGATTAACGCGATCGTTCACGGTTTCGATATGATGATGGAACAATGGCATGTGGTTTATGATGGTACAACACCAGCTGAAGTTGTTACATTAACTGATCAAGAAAAGGTTGATGGATTATTATTATTTGCACAAACGATGTTAGATGGTGAAACATTCAATCCATATCAAGTCTTAGAATTACCAACAACTGATCCAGTTTATGGTGCAACATTAGCCTTTACAACAATCGGTGATAACGCATCATACTTTAATCCAGTAACTGGTATATTTGAAAACACAGCAGTTCAATTAACCATCACGATTCGTTTAACAGTCACGTTAAATGCTGCTTCAGGTCAAGTTGATATGATGATTACATTGTTACCAGTTGAGATTTTAACGATTACTGAATTCATTGGTCTTGAAGATGGTGATTTTGGTCTTGTTCAAGGTATCGTAATCTTCAGTATGCAAGACATGGGTGTCATGATAATTGCTGATGATACCGGTGCTATCCTTCCTATTGAAACAGAACATCATGCAGTTGTAGGAGACGAAGTAATTGTCCAAGGTCACAAGATGACAATGATGGGATTAACGATTATGGGATCTTATGATCATCCAGTTGTTGAAGTATTATCAACAGGAAATCCAAATCCATTAACACCAATTGTTGCATCTGTTAGCCAGTTCATGATGTTAGATCCAATGAATTCTATTTATTGGGGTCGTTACTTTGAAGTTTCAGGTTTATTACAATGGGATGATATGTTCCATATGTTTGCATTAACTGATGGTACATATAGCATGCCTGTTCTTGCATTCGATGAAATGACATATCAAATGCTTAATCAGTTTGAAGGTTTTGAAGTAACATTGCGTGGCTTTGCTATGCCAAACTTTGATGAATCAGAACCATTCTTAATGTTTATCTTCAGTGGTATCGAAGAAGATATTATCTTTGATTATACGGATCAAGAATTAGCTGATATGATCAGCATCATGTTAAGAGATTACTTAGAAAGTGAATCTTATTTACCAGGTCAAACGTTGGAACTTCCAACAGAACATCCTGTTCTACCGGTTACAGTCACTTATGAAGTTGATCCTTTAGATGTTGGTAAACTTACAGGTTGGACCATTGATCCAACCATTACAGAAGCAACAACCATCACCGTGGTTGCTACAGTTGCATCAGGAACAGCTACTGCAACTGTATCGATTGATCTCAACGTTATTCCGATTGAAATCATCACGATTGCAGACTTTATTGGATTAGCTAGTGAAGATTTCTATTACATTCAAGCAGTGATTCTCTACATTGATACAGAAACAGGCATGATGATTGTTGCAGATGCTACAGGTTTGATTATGACATCTGCAAAAGATATGAATCTCCTTGTCGGTGATGAAGTTATTCTTTATGGTATGTTTAGTGAAATGGAAGGCATGACGTTAATCATGAATAGTCCTGATGAAGTCATTTATCAGGTCATTGCACATGAACAACCTACACCATTAGCACCACTTGTTGTTACAACAGGTGAATTATATGCCTTAGATGAAACCATGTATCCATGGTTAGTTTATACACAGGTTTTAGGTACACTTAGAATGTATGGCACACCTGAAGGTCCACAATATGCAGTTGAAGATATGGATCATAATCAAGTTCCAATCTTCATGATTACAGATACAGATTCTACTCAACTCAGCTCGCATGTGGATGAAGAAGTTAGAGTTACCGGTATTTGGATGAATACAGATGAAACTGAAGATATGCGCGTCTTAATCTTCTTAGATCGATCTGGTGATGTTGGACCTATGTTTACAGATGCAGAACTTGTTCAATACTTAGCTGACAAACTTGAAGGTATGTACACAGATCGTATTTTAAGACCAGGTTCTACACAATTACTTCCAACCACCTATCCACCATATAGCGTTACACTCTCTTATGAAGTATTAGGTGTCAATGCATCATTATATGATCTTACAACTGGATTGATTTCAGATACCATTACAGAACATACTGAAATTGGTATTCGTGCAACGATTACTGCGGGTTCATCGACTGTAGTCGCAGAATTCACATTTGTGATTGAACCGATTGTAACATCAACAATTGCAGAATTCTTAGCAGGTAATGAAAACGATGAGTTCACCGTACGTGGTATTGTTGTATTAGCACAAACCGGTGACGGACCGATGATAATTGCAGATGATACAGGTTTCATGTTTATTGTTAAAAATTTCCCAGTTGAAGTTGGCGATGAAATTATTGTGACAGGTCTTGTGACTTTAGAACAAGGGCTCAAGTTAATGTGGGATTATGAAACAACCGTATTAGATGAAGTCTTATCACACAATCTACCATCACCACTTGTTGCAGAAGAATTAACAGTTGAAGAACTTAACCTAATCGATATGACAGACACAAGCAATTGGGGACGTTATGTTGAAACAGTAGGTATTTCAGCTTATGAAGAGTATTCTTATTATCCAATGCTTTACATGGAAACCAACTATGGTGAATCTATTCCATACATGCCTTCATATTTATATAACAAGAATATCGTAGATCAATCTGAAATATTCATGTATAGTGGATTTAGAGTCGTTGTTAGAGGTTTCTTATTCCCAACATTTGATGAAGAAGATCCATATGCACCTGATCGCATGATTATGGTTCCAACAGCAGATGATATTTATTTAGATTATGCTACTGATCAAGAAAAGATGGATGCGCTCATTGCGATGGGTGAAGAACAACTTGAAAACAAGATATTCCATCCATTTGATGAACTACAGTTACCTGATGAAATGCCAGTGATTGGTGCAACCTTTGTTTGGGAATTCTTGGGTGATATCAGTTTGGTTTATGATGAGATTAATGATGTCTTCTTAGATGTCACAGAACAAGTTGTCATTCAATTACAAGCAACTGTTACAATTGGCTCAATTACACAAGTTGAAGTATTTAATCTAACAGTTGCTCCATACCCCATGCTGATGATTGAAGATTTCTATGGTTTACAAGAAGGTGCCTTTGGTAAACTTCAAGTTATTGTAGCAAGAGACTTAGGTTATGGTGAATATATCTTACAAGAACCTATGAGCCTGCTTTACTTACACACACGATCATTTTATGATTTGGTTGTTGGTGATCAGATTATCATCTTTGGTCAAAAGGTTGATGATTTAGGATATGTCCATATTGATGGCTGGGATGATCGAGCTTATGTTCAAGTACTATCATCAGGTGCACCAGAAGACTTTATTGTATCAACAGGATCACTTTCAGAAATTGCAACTCATAGTCAAGAAACATTGAATCTCTTGTATTATTATGAAGTTGAAGGATTCCTTCATTTTGATAGTTATTCAAATGACTTCTATTTAACAGATGGTGTACACACCATCAGCTTGTTCCTGGAAAATACGGATGTTTATGCAGCCATGGAATTATTAGCAAACACACCTGTTAGATTGAGATTCTTCAATTATGAATATTGGTGGACAAATGCAGGTGATATGTGGACTGGTCTTGTGATCAATACTCCAAACTTTATTGAAGGTATCACATTCACTGATGAACAGATTGCTAACTTCATGATGCAATATGCAACGGTTATGTTAAATCAAACGTATAAAGATGGTTTAACATATACATTACCGACAGAAAGCCCTTATTTTGGTGGTACTATCGGTTATCAAATTGGATTGGGTTATGATACGGTAGCGGCTATCACTGGCAATGAAATCACATTTACTGAAAATGCGAATGAATATGGTGTTGTCATCGATATCACCGTGACTTATGGTACAGCAACTGTTCAACAATCTTATGAAATGACAGTCTATCCTTATGATCCTTATGTACCAACATTTGTTCCTGGATCATTAGGAGAATTACCAGTTGTTATGGGTGAACCTCCTGTTGGAGAATTTGCTGGCTTATATATCTATTCTCAGGATAGAAATACCAACTGGGGTGGTGGAGACGATATGGTTGTTGATCTCTATTTACCAGAACCATGGCAAGTTGGTGCTGATTATTATACGCTACAGTACTATGATATGATGACATCAAATTGGGTATATTTCGATGATGGTTACGGTCCTATTGAAAGTTACTATGACAATTTCAGTTTGGTGATCAATGGCTCTATGACAGTACGTGCGATAACGAATACAGGACTTGTATCAAACACAGTTGATATCGTATATACAGATATTGATACTTACTTTACGGGTTATGGTATTGACATGGGTATGTGGATTACAGGAGTAATGATGCCATTTGTTGGTTATGGACTCATCTTAGATGAAGTTGGTATTTTTAACCTCTATACCCATGAACAAATCTTTGATTGTTACACTGTTCAATGGTATCGTGTTAACCCATACACATTTGAAAAGATTTTGATTGATGGAGAAACAGAACATACGTATATCACACAACCAGAAGATATTGGTTACTATTTAATGGTTCAAGTGAAAGCTGATGAAGTTAACGCTGGTGGTATGATGCAGATCTTAATTGATGAAACTGTTAAACTCTCTAACGAAGGTTTTGTAAACAATGTGACAAACACTGGATTCGATATTGGATTTGAATATGCGTTGACATTACAACAAGTAACAGATATGATGAGAATCTATGATACACGTGGTAATGAGATAATGCCAGTTGCGATTACATCGACATCAACACCTTATGTTTATCATGTTGAAATTGATTTTGGCGGCCATTATTCGTTTAATGTGTACGTGGCTAATGAGGTGATGATTGCTGGTATGTCTAGCGAATATCATATGATGGAAGGATTCTATATCGATATTTTTGAATGGTAATCCTAAAGGATTAGTTAATGAACCCCACGATTTTGTGGGGTTTTTTCTTACATCTTTATTAGTTTTTTCAAATTTACTTCAATATGTGATAATATAATGATTGTTAATGAGGTAAGTAACTATGACATCATCTACACAAGTTCACATCATTTCCATCATTATATTGATATTATTGTTCGTTTCTATTAAACAACAGTCAAGATCAGTTCAACAACAAAACAGGTACTATTTAGCACTTGTCATTTTGAACATTTTGGCAATGGTATTTAAGATCACAATCAATTATACTGATGGTTATACCTCGGGGATTGAAGAAATATTATTAAAGACCTCAACAGCACTTTATTATTTCACGACGGTTGTTATTGTTCTTCACTGGCTCTTATATTTGCATCATCTTTTGAAGGGTAAAAAAGTGTATGAGCGATTGATCATCTATATGTATTTACCCTTTGTGTTGCTTGCTTTTGTATCTATCGTATTATCTACCTTTGGTGTACCAATCATGTATACGATTAAACCCAGTGGCGGTATCGAACGATATGTCATGTATAGCGTGATCATTTTTACGGAATATATGGTGATGATAGGTTCTGTTTTCTATGTGATTTGGAATCGAAATAAAATCTCTCGTATTGAATACTTAACATTGATTGCGTACTTATTACCACCTGCTGTAGGTATTTTCTTGAATGAAACGTTAACAGGTGTTGATTTAATTTGGCCTTCGATGACGATATCACTTGTCATGGTTTATACCAATATTCAATCGCGGATGACACATACAGATCCACTGACGGGTGTCTTCAACAGAAGAGAGTACGAAAAACAAGTTGAATACCTATCTAGTCAAAAAGGGATGCACAAAAAGATTTGTGCCATCATGATTGATATCGATAATTTTAAAAAGATTAATGATGAAGAGAGTCACCAAACAGGTGATAAAGCATTAATTGAAGTCAGCAACATTTTACAAAAGAGTATTAGAAAGAATGATTTTATAGCACGTATTGGTGGTGATGAGTTTTGTATCATGATCGAAAGTGATCAGATGGATGTTCTTCATCAGATTGTCAATCGAATCAATGAACAGATGCAACTCTTTAATGCTGCATGGGAAGGAAAGAAGATAAGGCTTTCCATGGGGTATGGTATCTACGATGCTGTCTATCATAAAAATTTTAAACAGTTTTTTGAAAAACTAGATCGTTTAATGTATGATGATAAAAATCTTTCAAAGGAATTGTAAAACACTAAGTAGGCTTAATAACCTACTTTTTTCTTATTTAAAGACTTATTTATAAAGTCTTATAACTTTATTTGACTATGGCGTAAAAATCCCTATAATGAAGGTGAAAAACACGATTTAAGGAGTTTTGTAGATGAAAATAAGTACCAAATTAAAAAAAGGCGATCATCTCGCACTATCTAAGTTAAAAAAAGGATGTCGTGCTAAGGTGATTAGCATTCATACGATCGATAAGGCGTTACGAAGACGTCTTTTAGACATGGGCATCACAGAAGGTGTTCAAGTTAAATTGAAAAAGATTGCACCCCTAGGTGATCCTATCGATATAGAACTTAGAGGATATGAACTCTGTTTAAGAAAAGCAGATCTTGATTTGATTGAAGTCGAGGTGATCTCATGAGAATCGCACTCGTAGGAAATCAAAACTCTGGTAAAACAACACTTTTCAACTTATTAACTGGAACGAATCAAAAAGTGGGTAACTGGCCAGGGGTTACCGTTGAACGTAAAGTTGGCTTAATTAGAAACACAGATTTTGAAATCATTGATTTACCGGGTATTTATTCACTTTCACCTTACACCTTAGAAGAAAACATTTCACGCAACTTTTTATTTGAAGAACACGTTGATCTGATATTGAATATTATCGATGCTACAAGCATCGAAAGAAGTTTATACTTAACCACTCAACTATTAGAATTAAAGATCCCCGTCATCATTGCATTAAACATGATGGATATTGCAGATAAACGAGGTATTAAGTTCGATTTAGGTACGTTAGAAAAACGTTTGGATACGACGATTTTACCGATTTCCGCATTAAAGAAAACCAATGTATTTAATTTAATTCAAACGATTAAGCAAGGTGATTATCGCAGAAATCTTTATCAACATATTTATGATCATGATTTAGAAAACACTATTTCACAGTTAGAAGAAAGAGTAGATACAAAACATTCACGCTTCTTAGCTGTCAAGATGATTGAACGAGATCCTCTTTTTATCTCACACGCTACAGAAGAAACTGATTTTATCATCGATGAACTTGAAAAGAAGTACTATAGAGATTTAGAACAGATAGTTGCTGATGAAAGATATCGATATATTGAAATGATTAGAGATGAAGCTGTTGAAGCCAAAAGAGATATGATGACAACAACAGACCGCCTTGATCAAATCTTTTTAAATCGCTATTTGGCGATACCGATTTTCATGGTCATCATGTTTGGTATTTACTATTTAGCTGCAGGTCCTATTGGTAGTTGGACGGTTGACATGGTAGGAACGGGTGTTGAGTTTGTTTCTGAATGGATGACAACCTTTTTAACTAATGTGAACGCATCGCCTTGGTCAATATCACTTGTTGTTGATGGGATGATTGCAGGTGTTGGAGCAATCCTTAACTTTTTACCACAACTGATTATCTTATTTTTACTCATTTCAATTCTTGAAACGACAGGTTATATGGCTAGAATTTCATTTTTCTTGGATCGCGTTTTCCAAAAGGTTGGTTTGTCAGGAAAATCATTAATTCCGTTTATTATCGGATCTGGATGTAGCGTTCCAGCTATCATGTCAGCTCGAACTATTAATGATGAAACAGAAAAGAAAATGACGATTATGTTAACACCATTTATACCATGTAGTGCTAAGCTTCCAATCATAACACTTTTTGCTGGATATTTCTTTGGTGATCGATCTGGTTTTGTTTCTGCATCGCTTTACTTTTTAGCAATCTTCATTATTTTGCTATCAGCCTATGTGATGAAAAATGTTTTATTTAAAGGTAAAACATCAAGTTTTATTTTAGAATTACCTGAGTATAAACTCCCTAGTTTACGCTATATTATATATGATGTTTTTTCAAAAGCTTGGGCATTCATTGTTCGTGCAGGATCAGTCATATTAGTAGCTTCGATTATCATTTGGTTTTTACTCTCATTCGACTTTAGAATGACCTATGGAATTGCTGTGGATGATTCGATGCTGGCATGGTTTGGTAAACTGATTTCATGGATCTTTTATCCGATGTTAGGTGAGATGTCATGGGCTGCAAGTATCTCAGCTATTCAAGGTTTAGTCGCTAAGGAACAAGTCGTTGGATCGATGGCTATTATCGCTGGATACACATCGGATGTTTCAGAAGCAAGACTCATTTTTACAAGTGGTATATTTGGCTTCTTTACGGCATCTTCAGCTTATGCATTCATGGTGTTCAATTTATTTTCTGCTCCTTGTTTTGGTGCGATTGGTGCGATGCGTCAAGAACTAGGAACAACCAAACGCATGTGGAAAGCTGTTTTATTTCAAACAGGTCTTGCATGGGTTTTAGCAGTGCTTGTCTTTCAGGTAGGTCGACTGATTGAGGTGATTTTATGACACTAGCAGATGGCATTATTTTAGGAGTTGTTGCAGGTATTATAGCATTCATTTTATACCATCAATTTAAGAAAAAAGATGAAGGTATTTGTGCGAGATGTTCCTATGCAAAAACATGTTCAAAAGAAGAATGTTTTCCAACAAAAAAGAGCGATTGAATCGCTCTTATTTTTTAGTCTTTTGATTGATGAACAACAACTTGTGGGAATGGAATTTCAATGCCATTTTCATCAAGAAGTTCTTTGATACGTTTTCTAATCGCTCTTTCGACACCATAGTGTTGTTCATTTAATGTCTTGCAGATCACACGCATGTCGACGCTGCTTGAATTAAGATTGGTAACACCAAGACAGATGGGATCTTCAACAATTTCTGTGTAGGTTTGTCTTAATTTAGGAAGTTCTAGATTTAGAATATCCATGGTTTTTTGCATGTCTTCTTGGTAACTGATGCCAAAGTCGATGGTTGCTACTGAAAGATCTTTTGAAAAGTTGATGAGTGATGCAATTTCACCATTAGCTAAAATCATGATCTCATTTTTCCAGTTTTTAATCTTTGTTGTTTTTAGACCGATATCAATGACTTCACCCTTGAAGCCTTTAACTTCGACTTTATCACCCACATCAAAGTGGTGTTCAAACACAATGAAGAAACCTGCAATAATATCATTAATCAGTTTTTGTGCACCAAGACCAACAACTAAACCAAGAATACCTAGACCAGCTAGTGCAGGTCCTACATTAACACCCCAAATCGCTAAGACGATGATGATGGATGCAATGCTAACCGTATATTTGATGATACTGCGTATAACTCTTGATACTGTGCGTTTTCTTCGTTGATTTGGGCCTTCCTTTTTCTCAATGCGTTTTAAAGTTATCTTGCTGATTCGAAGAACAAGCATGGCGATGAAGAAGACAACAGCAGAAGAGATTAATCTACCGATGGATGCATTCAAAATGTCAACTAAATCAGTTCCGACACCTGAAAGATATGTCAGAAGATCATACTCCCAGATGTAGAGAATAAAACCTGTTGCAGCAATAAACAAGATAAACGAAATGACATAACTCAAGATGATGATGCCTTTCTTGAGTGAATCTTCGCGTTTTTTAATGAAACGATTTTCTAATATGATGAATCCAAATAACAGGATGAGCGTTCCAACAGTTAATCCAATGTTAAGACCTGTTGAAGCAAATGATAGATCAAAAATCATAGTGATATGCTCCTTTCTTCTTCATATATTATACCATAATTGAAATCAATTTTTGAGTTCTAGTGATGTGAGGATGTCTTTTACATGAAAATATGTAATACCATTTAAAAATAGTGTGAAAAGTGTTAAAATGTATTTGCATTTTGGAAAGGTGGGTCATACATGGAAAAAGATCACCAGCTCACACCCTTTTTTACCAAACTTGCCGAGTATGCAGATAGTGGTACCATCTCACATGATGTCCCAGGTCATAAACTCGGTCAAATTCCAAATGAATTATTAGATTATGCAGGGCCGAAAATGTTCAAACTTGATTCAAACGCACCTCGAGGTCTTGATAATTTAAATCGTCCAACCGGTGTGATCAAGGAAGCAGCAGAGTTAATGGCTGATGCGTTTGGCGCAGAAAAAGCCTACTTTTTAACAGGCGGTACAACCATGGGCATATTAGCCATGATCATGAGTGTATGCCGTGCTAAAGAAAAAATAATTTTACCTAGAAATGTTCACAAATCAGCGATTAATGCACTTATTTTAAGTGGTGCTGTACCAGTTTTTGTACAGCCTTATATTGATGAAAATTTAGGTATTGCTAATCACATGGATTTTGCAGATGTCGAAAAAGCAATCTTAGATAACCCAGAAGCAAAAGCAGTATTTGTTATTAATCCAACTTATTTTGGTGTAGCAAGTGATTTAAAGCGTATTGTTGATCTTGCTCACGAAAAAGAGATGATGGTTTTAGTCGATGAAGCACATGGATCACATCTACCATTCTCACACTTATTACCGATGAGTTCGATGGAAGCTGGTGCAGATATGAGTTCATGTTCACTGCATAAAACAGTGGGCTCGTTAACACAGTCATCCATTCTTATTACGCAAGGACCTATGGTGGATCACCTAAGATTAAGATCAACGATCAACATGATCCAATCAACATCACCGTCAAGCCTTTTATTAGCAAGCCTTGATGTCGCTAGAAAACACATCTATTTTGAAGGACCTAAAGAAATGCCAGTTCTGATTGAAATGGCGAGAAAAACCAGAGAACGTATTAATCAAATTCCAGGACTTTGGGCTGTTGATGATGAGTACTTCGTGAGAAATCATTCTTTTGATTATGATGAAACAAAAATATTAGTTAAAGTGTCAAAATTAGGTATCAGTGGATTTGATGTCTACAAAGAATTGTTTGATGAACATCATATTCAACTCGAACTTGCAGAAACACATCTTGTATTAGCTGTACTTTCCATAGGAACAAAACAGCGTGATTTAGATGCATTAGTGAATGCTTTAACAGAACTTTCTAAAAAATATACAGCCTATCATCTACCACCGCTTGAACATAAGATTAAGGTATCCTTACCTGAAGCTTATACAAGACCTCGTGAAGCTTATCATGCACCTAAGAAGATTGTACCTCTCAATCAAGCCGTTGATGAAATTGCTGCAGAATCGATTATGATTTATCCACCAGGTATTCCTATTGTAATCCCTGGAGAAATCATCGGTCAAGATATTTTAGATGACCTTGAGTTTTACCAACGTAGTGGTTCTGTGATCTTAAGTGATACAGAAGGTGGCTACATTAAAATAATTGATAAAGAATATTGGGAAAAGTGGAGCGAATTATATGAAGATGAGTAAAGTAGATTTATCGTTTCAAAGTTGTAAGAGTACCTATGAAGAAGCAGATGTTGTCATCTTCAGTGTCCCCATGGATGCGACAACATCATTTAGACCAGGTACACGTTTTGCAGGTAACGCGATACGCGTTGACTCCTTTGGAGTTGAGTGGTATTCACCTTATCGTGAACGTGATTTAAATGAATTTAAAACGGCTGATGTTGGTGATCTTGATTTACCGATTGGTGCTGTTGAAGATGCGCTTGACATCGTGTATAACACAACAAAACAGATTTTAGCTGATGGTAAAACACCAATGATGGTCGGTGGAGAACATTTAGTTAGCTATCCAGTCATTAAAGCAGTGTTTGAAAAATATCCAAATTTACATATCATTCATTTAGATGCTCATACCGATTTAAGACAAGAGTTTTTCGGTAGAAAGCTATCACACGCAACATTCATGCGTCATGTGTATGAATTTGTTGGAGATGGAAAGATTTATCAATTTGGTATTCGCTCAGGTGAAAAACCAGAGTTCGATTGGGCTAAAGAAGGTCATGTCACGATGCGTAAATTTGATTTTGAAGGACTAGACAAAGTTGTTGAAAAATTAAAAGACGTACCTGTTTATATCACCATCGACTTAGATGTCTTAGACCCAGCCGTATTCCCAGGTACAGGAACCCCTGAACCAGGTGGTATGCAATATAAAGATTTATTATGGGCATTTGATCAATTTGAAAAGTTGAATCATTTGGTTGCTGCTGACTTTGTAGAACTAGCACCAATGTTAGATCCTACAGGAGCATCCACTGCAGTTGCAGCAAAGACATTAAGAGAAATGGTCTTAATCCTACAAAAGAATTTAGAAAAAAGATAGTTGACAAAGGAATTCAGCGATGGATTCCTTTTTTTTGTGCTTTGTTCGAAAAATGACAAATCCTTCACATAATCATTAATCTACAGCCTAATAAAGCCATCAAATAACTAGAATGAACTTTATATAAATAGTAAACATTTTGCCATAAGCAAAGCTTTTGAATAAACTTCCTCCATCAAGTATAATGAGAGTGCAAAAACAAGGAGGAATGAATCATGTTATTTAAAGACTATGATCCACTAAAGAAGAAGCAACTCCAAATTTTAGATCCTAAAGGCAATATAGTAAAAGCTAATTTAGAACCTAAATTGGACAAAGAAACGCTTCTAAAAATGTACAAAACGATGGCTTTAGGTCGCGTTGCAGATATCAAGGCACTCCAATATCAACGTCAAGGACGCATGCTCACCTATCCACCAAACAAAGGACAGGAAGCTGCCCAAGTGGGTGCTATGGCTGCGTTAGAGCCACAAGATTGGTTATCACCAGCATTTAGAGAATTAAACGCGATGCTTTATCGTGGCGTCAATCTAGAACAAATCTATCTTTACTGGTATGGTAACGAATGGGGTAATCATTTTGATGAAAGCATTCGTGTTTTACCTGTTAACGTCATCATTGGTTCACAGATTAACCATGGTGCTGGATTAGCTTATGCATCCAAAGTTCTTAAGAAAAACGAAGTAACGATAGCAACCATCGGTGATGGTGGTACATCCCATGGTGAATTCTATGAAGGATTAAACTTTGCATCTACGTATAATGCACCACTTGTTGTCGTTATTCAAAATAATCAATATGCCATTTCAACACCTCGTGCGAAAGCTACAAAAGCTGAAACACTTGCTCAAAAAGCAGTTGCATTTGGTATTCCGGGTATTCAAGTTGATGGTAATGACGTCTTGGCGATGTATGTTGCTACCAAAGAAGCAGTAGATTATGCACGTGCAGGGAATGGTCCTGTCTTAATTGAAGCAGTCACCTACCGTTTAGGTGCGCATACCACATCAGATGATCCAACGATTTATCGTAAGGATGAAGAAGTTAAAGAATGGGAAGCAAAAGATCCACTCATTCGCTTCAAGAAATATTTAATCGATAAAGGATATTGGACCGAAGAAGAAGATCAAAAACTTGAAGAAGAAAATACAGCTTATGTTGGTGAAACATTTAAAAAAGTTGAACAATCAGGTGAAGAAGATCTTATCGATATCTTCCAATACACCTATAAAGAAATGACACCACAGTTAGAAGAACAATATAACTATATGAAAAATTTCTTAGCAGAAAAGGAGGGTAAATAAACATGGCAGTCTTAACATTGTTAGAAGCAATTAATCAAGGTCTTGATCAAAAGATGGCTGAAGATAACAGAGTTGTTGTTTTCGGTGAAGACACAGGTTTTGAAGGTGGCGTGTTTAGAGTAACCGCTGGTCTGCAAAAGAAGTATGGCGTTGATCGTGTATTTGATACACCGATTGCAGAAGCAGCCATCACAGGTAGTGCGATTGGTATGGCGATTAATGGTTTATTACCGGTTGCTGAAATTCAGTTTGATGGATTTATCTTCCCAGGATACACTGAAATGGTAACTCATATGGCAAGATACCGTAACCGTTCAAGAGGACGTCATGGCCTACCTATTGTTGTGAGATTCCCTGTCGGTGGTGGTATTAGAGCATTAGAACATCACTCTGAATCTGTTGAAACATTATTAGGACATATTCCAGGGTTAAAAGTCGTTATTCCTTCAACACCTTATGATGCGAAAGGGTTATTAATTTCAGCAATTGAAGATCCAGATCCCGTGATTTTCATGGAACCTAAGCGTATCTATCGTTCTGGTAAACAAGAAGTACCTGAAGAAATGTATCGTATACCCATTGGAAAAGCTAAAGTTGTTAAAGAAGGTAAAGATATCACTGTTGTTGCATGGGGAGCAATCGTTAGAGAAGTTGAAAAAGCGATGAAACTCCTTGAAGGCGACAATATCGATATTGAACTGATTGACTTAAGAACAATTAGCCCCATTGATGAAGAAACAATTATTAATTCTGTCAAAAAGACAGGTCGTTTTGTTGTGGTTCAAGAAGCTGCAAAGAGCTATGGACCTGGTTCTGAATTGATTACGCTGGTCAATGAAAAAGCATTCTTACATTTAGAAGCTGCACCAGCACGTGTGACGGGTTTCGATATTACTGTACCGCTTCCCAGAGGTGAACATTATCATTTCGTTCAACCAGAAAGAATCGCTGCTGAAATTAAAAAAGTAGCGAAATTTTAAGGAGGATTACGATGTATCAGTTTAAATTTGCGGATATCGGTGAAGGTATTCATGAAGGTAAGATCTTAAAATGGTATTTTAAAGAAGGCGACAATGTCAAAGAAGGCGAAACACTTGTCGTTGTTGAAACAGATAAAGTTAATGCTGAACTTCCATCACCTGTTGATGGAAAAATCGCATCATTAGGCGCAAAAGAAGGCGACACCATTCATGTTGGTGAAGTTTTAGTGACGATTGATGATGGTTCAGCCACTGAAGTAAAGAAAGAAGAACCTAAAAAAGAAGCAATTTCTGAAGGAAAAGCTGCTCCAGGTGTTATTGGTGAAATTGAAGTTTCTGAAGAAGTGATGGCATCATCATCTGAACATGCATCATCTAAAGAAAAAGAAAGCTCATCACAAAAAGCATTAGCAACACCAGTTGCTCGTCAAATGGCGAAAGATTTGGGTCTTGATATTAACAAGATTACAGGTAGTGGTGAATTTGGTCGTGTCTTAAAAGAAGATATACAAAAGGCATATGATAGTAAGAATCAGTCATCTGCACCTACTTCATTTAGCGTACCTAAAGTTCAAATCAGCACTCAAGGTGATGTTGAAATCGTTGAAATTACGAAGTTAAGAAAAGCGATTGTTAAGTCAATGACGTTATCTAAACAAGTTATTCCTCATACGGTTTTAATGGATGAAATCATTGTTGATAAACTTGTAGACTTAAGAAACAAAGTCAAGGAACAAGCCGCTGCACAAAACATTAAATTAACTTACATGGCTTTCATCATGAAGGCAGTTGTCTTAGCATTGAAGAAATTCCCATATTTCAATGCCTCATTTGATCATGAAAATGATCGTATGATCTTAAAGAAGTTCTATAACATTGGTATGGCAGTTGACACGAAAGATGGTCTCATTGTTCCTAATATCAAAGATGCTGATAAAAAGAGTATTCTAGAATTAGCAAGAGAATTAAGAGATGTTGCTGATCAAACGATTGCGAGAACCGTGCAACTTCCACAACTTCAAAATGCGACCTTCTCAATTACAAATTTTGGTGCTGCAGATATGGCATATGGTACACCCATCATCCCTCATCCTGAAGTTGGTATTTTAGGTGTGGGCAAGATTATGCAAAAGCCTGTTGTCGTTGATAATGAGATTAAAATAGCAAGTGTTTTACCACTTTCGCTCGCGGTTGATCATCGTGTGATTGATGGTGCTGAAGCAGGAAGATTTTTAAATTACATTAAGTCTTTATTAAATGACCCAATGATGTTACTATTAAGTTGAGGTGATGAAGTTGAAGTCATATGACGTTTTAGTTTTAGGTGGGGGTCCAGGTGGGTATGTTGCAGCCATTAAGGCAGCTCAACTCGGCGGAAAAGTAGCTTTAATTGAAAAAGAAGTTGTTGGTGGTATCTGTTTAAATCATGGATGTATTCCAACAAAAACACTTTTAAAAAATGCCAAGGTATACAAAACGATTAAACACGCATCAGAATATGGGGTTGTGTTAGGGTCAGATGTATCATTTGATTGGTCATTAATGTTAAAAAGAAAAGACAGTGTTGTTAAACGTTTAACAACAGGTGTTTCTGGTTTATTAAAGAAAAATGGTGTTGATGTCATCTCTGGATGGGGTAAAGTCTTATCCAAAAATCAGGTTGAAGTTAATGGTGAAGTGATTGAAACGAAGAACTTAATACTTGCAACTGGTGCATCACCAATTGTGCCACCTATTCCAGGGTTAAAGGAAGCTTATGAAAAAGAGATTGCTGTTACATCACGTGAACTCTTAAGAATCAAAGAAGCTCCTAAGAAACTTGTGATCATCGGTGGTGGTGTTATTGGTGTTGAATTTGCAACCATTTTCTCATCATTAGGATCAGATGTCACCATCATTGAAAAACTAGATGGTATTCTCCCCATGATGGATGATGATATCAGAAACCAATATCAAAAGATTTTAAAACGTGAAGGCATTAAGATTTATGTAAATGCTGAAGTTAAATCGGTTAAAGATCATGAAGTGACTTATCAGCTTGAAGGTAAAGATGAAACCATTGCTGCAGATGCCATTTTAGTATCTGTCGGTATGCGTCCAAATTCAGCTGGATTAGAAGTTCTTAACCTCAAGATGGACCGTGCTGCAGTTGTTACCGATGAACATTTAGAAACAAGTGTTAAAGGTGTCTATGCCATTGGCGATCTCAATGGTAAATACATGCTTGCGCATGTTGCATCTGCAGAAGGTATCGTTGCTGCTGAATACATCATGGGTAAGAAAGATGCACATATGCGCTATGATCGCGTTCCAAATGCTGTATATGGTTCACCTGAAGTTGCTTCTGTCGGTATGACCGAAAAAGAAGTCAAAGACAAAGGTTTAGCTTATAAAGTTTCAACTTTCCCACTTCAAGCAAGTGGTAAAGCATTAGCTGATAATGAGAAAGATGGTTTTGTTAAACTCATTGTCTCTGAAAAGTATAAAGAAATTCTAGGTGCCCATATTTTATCTTATGGTGCATCAGATTTAATCGCTGAACTAGGTGTAACGATGACACTGGAAGGTACGGCACATGAAATTGCACACACCATTCATCCTCATCCAACCCTATCAGAAATCATTATGGAAGCTGCACATGGTGCAGTGGATAAACCCATACATATGTAGAAAAGGACTTTGGTCCTTTTTTAATTTTCATTGTTATCATATGTCTCTCGTTGGGAGTATAATATGAACAGGAAAGAAGGATTATATATGAAGAACGTATTACTAGGTATCGTCTTAATTGCATTATTAGTAGTCGGTATCATGAAAGAACCCGTAAAAGACACCGTTGATTTTATCACTGGAGCTTCTACAGACACTTATGCAACACAAATTGATTTAATTGCGGGAGTATCTGATGGTGGTGGATCCCATAACTCCATTGGATCGTAGGTGAAATGACATGACAATTATTGCTGGTTTAACTATTTTATGGGTTGTATTGGTACTCTTATTATCAAAATGGATTAGAAAATATAATTTATATCTTTATGGAGCTGCACTACTTATTGCGGTTATTGCGCTAACACAGGAAACAAATATTTTTAACATGGGATATGTGGGTTTATCGTTTTTTATCCCAGTTATGTTTGCAAGTTCATTATCACAAGGTTTCGTTAAAAAGAAATTGATGGGTAATCGCGCAGAACTTGCTGTCTTCGGTTCTATCTTTAGTATAGGACATGGGTTAAAGTATCTTGCGTTTTCTATCGACTTTGGCTTTTTCTTTAGAGCCCCACTCTACTTATATATTGGTTTAGCTTCACTTGTCGTGATGCTACCTCTAGCTATCACCTCATTGATTATTATTAGAAAAAAGATGAAGGGGAAAACATGGAAAACATTGCATAAATTTTCCTATCTCTTTTATGGATTAGTTGCATTACATCTTGTATTAATCAACAGTGAACGCCTCTTATTCTATATCATTATATTTGGATCATATGTAGTATATCGATTAATTGCTTGGCTTGAAGTAAAGCATCAGAAAAAAAATAAATCCAAGGAAGTAAATGTAAAGAGTCAGGCTGTGGCATAACTCTTTTTAATAGATTTTTTAACTATAGTAATGTGAGTGAATGTCTTGATATATATGACACTTCCTGTTTGTATGCTATAAAATATCTGATATGATGTATAATAGAGGTATAGAAATTAAAAGATTGGAAGTGAACTCTATGAACGTACTATCCTTTTTAAAACCTGCACATGAAGTTATTCTACTTTATAGTGATGAAACGCTTAAGGCTGCATTAGAACGCATGACAAAGCACCGTTTCACATCGATTCCAGTCATCGATCGAACGCACACATATGTTGGAACTTTAACAGAAGGTGATATTCTTCATTTTGTACTCAAGAACATTGATTGTTTAAATGAGGATGAGATGGAAAAACTCCATGTTACTGACATCAAGCGTCACAGAGATTATGAACCTATTAGTGTGAATGCAACCATGCCACTTCTTTTATCAAAAGCAAAGAATGAAAACTTTGTTCCTGTCTTAGATCAAAATGAGAAGTTTATTGGGATTGTTACACGTAAGAAATTGATCGAATATTTCTTCGAACACAATTTTATGGTTCTATAATTAGTAAAAATTGACGCTTAATAGCGTCATTTTTTTCGATGTTTTATGTTTTCTTTGTTGTTAGATTATGTTAAAATACTTTCAGGGGTTTAGTAGATACATGAACTATTTATTGATGTACAATCCGGTGAGTGGACGCTCTAATTTCAAGATTAATCTTCCACTGATCCAAAAAATCTTTGATAAATCACATCACACATTAACCATTTATGAATCGAAAGCAGCAAAAGACCTTGAAAAGGTCGCATTCGAACAAGCAAAAAACTATGATGTTTATTTGGTTGCTGGTGGTGATGGAACCGCAAATGAGGTTCTTAATGGCGTGATGAGATCACCTATTAAGCCAGCATTAGGTCTTTTACCAAGCGGTACAGCCAATGATACAGCTGCCATTTTAGGTGTGAATAAAAACATTAAAAGAAGTTTAAAGATTTATATGACAGAAGTTCCTGTCTTAATTGACATCAATAAGATCAATGATCAGTATTTCTTTTATACCGCGGCATCTGGTTTATTAACCAGAGTTAGTTATGACATCTCACGACGTCATATCAAGAAATATGGCTATTTAGCATATTTGATTGCTGCTATGAAAGATCTGTCAAATGAGTATCGTTACCCTGTAAGAGTTGCCCATGATGGGATTACTGAATCCATGGAGTGTGCGATGATTTTAGGTCTAAGCTCAAACCGTGTTGGAGGTATGCGATTGATTAATTTTTCTGAGTCTCATTTAAATGACGGTTTATTTGAGCTTAGACTTTTTAAACGCGCGAAATCTTTTTGGCGTTTTAGATTGTTATCATCGTTTATACGTGGTGGTAAAAAGTTAAGAGAAGATTTACACATTGCAAGCAATAAGTTTGTGATTGAAACAAGTTCCAATGTGGATTGGAATGCTGATGGTGAGTTTGCATGTAAAGGAAGTGTCACCATTGAAACCTTTAAGGAAGCACTAAGTATTTATGCGCATCCTAAGGTTAAGAAGAAGTGTTTTATGCCGAAATAGCTCAGGTGGTAGAGCAGCTGTCTCGTAATCAGCAGGTCGTAGGTTCGAGTCCTATTTTCGGCACCACTTTTTGAATAATTAGTTTTTAGAGAAAGATCATTGAAGTTCAATGGTCTTTGTTTTTTTAAGTTTTGTATAATGATTACTTTTTTAAATGGATAAAAAGAAATGTAAAACATGAACTTCTAGGGTCAAATGGAGTGATTTGAATTTTGATGTCACCCTTGAACTTCTATGGTTGTCAGTTAAAAAAAGATTCATAAGACATTGTAGAAAATGAAAGCAAGGCATCGATGATGTTCAAAGAAAATGTGACTACTATTTCAAGTACATTGACTTACTGATACAAGATTCACGAGAAAGTCGTATTCAGCTGAATATGGCGGGGAGAACAATGGGGTTTTGGAATTCTTAGGTGATCGAGTTTTGGATTTTTATGTGACCAAAATCATCGCTGAAAGGTACGGATTTTTCAAGTCTCAAACGGATACATATGATGAGTAAGAAGATAATGATGAGTACTGCATTAAAGCTCATCGAAACGAGCAAGACTTTACTGAGCTGAAAAAAGAAATTGTCAGCAATGAGAATCTTGCAAGAAGAATTGAAGAACTAGGTTTCAAAACCATGATGTACTTGGGACAAAGCGACATCGATAACAAGGTATGGAATCAAGAAAAAGTTAAAGCTGATTTATTTGAAGCTATTCTTGATGCGATTGCCATTGACAGTGATTGGGGTCCGGATGAACTTCAAAATTCAGTGGAATTCATGCTTCAAATTGACGATCAATTACAAGATGTAGAAGATGGAATGGATGAATTGAAAGAAAACTTAACACAAGATAATGCAGTCAGCACACTTAAAGAACTGGCTGAAAGCGGTAGATGTTCCATTCCACAATACGATATTCCAGATGAGCAAGTCTATGACGATGGTGAGTATTGGTGGTCATGCACTTGTTATGTTAGAAGTTGGTCCATACAAAAAACAGCACTTTCTTCATCCAAAAAGGGTGCAAAGAAGTATGCTGCTTACCTTGTGTTATGTGATTACTTTGGTATGCAACCAGAAGAAGAATAGTTCGAACTGATTAATGTCCAAAAGGTACTTGGATTCCCATGACATAGAAAGGCTTTTCAGATATCACTAAGTCAAGGAAATGTTCTGCAACAAGTACCATTTGGCATTATTTATTAGTAGGACTATTTTTTTATGAATTTTAGAAAAGTGTTTTAAGACCATTAAATTTCACAATTATTATAAACAGATAATATGTTATAATTTAAAATATAAACTGCATTCTAATTGAACATTTGAAAATGATATTCGATAGTATTTTTGAGATGGGAGTGGTTAAGCTATGAATTTCGTGTTTTGGTTTATTCTATCAATCGATTTTTTGATTATGATCATGCATTACTTATACTCAATTGAAATGATTAAGAAGAACAAACTTTTTTCAAAAATGAAAGAAAGAAACGATAAAGTAAGTAAAGACATGGAGGACAAGATACCGAGTAGTGTGCTTGGGAAAGTTATTTATGGAGTTCTTACATTAATTGCAGTTATCTTATTAATTGCCTTTTCAACTTCTATCATTTGGCTTCCTATTACCATGTGGATTATCTTTAATTGGCAATCTGGTCTAATTGCATTTATGCTAATTTCAGCAATATTTTCACTCCTACTAATCTTTATATATGTGAAGCTAGTACCTGGATATGTATTAAAAGAAGGAGCTATAGTTAAAGAGGCAATATATGTTTCTTTCTTCATTCTGTTGAGTATTTTTGTTAAATACGGATCCCCTTTTCCTTTAGATCAAATGGTGGAAATTGTATACACACAATCTAGTGTATTTAATTCAACCTTAAGTGTATTAGTACCTGTATTGATTATCGGGCTAATGATTATCAACATCTATCTATTTATCAATGGTCTAGCTTATATTGTTGACAAGTCAAAGAAGATAGTTAAAGCACGGACCAAAATCATAGACATACTAACGATATTTACTTTCAGCTCATTTTTCGCATTATTTTATGTGGTAGACAGAGATTGGTCTTTTTTAAACATATTAAATTCAACAAAACATTACGAGACAATTGATATATTTAAAAACCTATTAGTCGCTGTATTAGTTCCATTAATTTTGTCACGATTTATAAGTACGAATTCTAAGGATCTTCCAAGTTCCTCAAATAGTACTTCTGATAATGTTATGAAAGTAGAAAAAGTAGAAATTGATTGTTCTTTAAGTTCAGTTAAAGACTTTGAAGAACCTAAAATTGATAATGTAATCAAATGAGTTTATAAGGTGGTATGTGACTATGGAACAACTCAGTATATTTGAGAGATTAGTGGATATTTACGAAAGACATCAAGATGCTATTCAAGGTACTTTAAGATGTACTTGCGGTAATGATCATTTTGGGATTTATTTTTATGGTAAGCGTACTAAAGGGATACTTGCTCCAGATATTGTAAGACATGAAGGCAAAATATGTATTCTTGCATATTGCGAATTATGTGGAATATCATATGGATTTGATAACTTCGAACAATCACGTATTCAATTTAATGATGAATCAAAAATTACTAATGAATTATCAGTGTTTGATACCCAAAAACACAAGGTAAGATTATCATTTAACTATTTTCCGGAAAAGTTCAAAAGTAATGATTTTGAGTATCTAAGAGTTGAGTTATTCCAACCCATTAAAAACAAGTGGCGAGTCATTGCAGAGGAATAGATTTATACCAGCTTTTAAGGTCAATTATTGGGGCGCTAAAATTCTTCAAGATTTGAGAGTATTTACGAATAAAATATTCTAGAGGTGACTAACTATTAAAAGTCAAGTACTTTTAGGAGAAAAACTGTAAAAACC